>SBFN01000096.1 GCA_006226895.1 Deltaproteobacteria bacterium
GCAGGCCAATTGAGCAGCGAGGATATCGCGAGCTTTCTTAGCCTCCTCCGGGTAAACACTTCCGCTGGTGTTGGCAAAGACACTGGACGTCGGTTCAGCAAACTTGATCTCCTGCAGACGTTCGCCAAAGGGGCCGCTGGCATCAGCGACCAGTTCACTGTGGAAGGCCGCAGCAACCGAAAGCTGCTTATAACGCAGGCCTTGCTCATCGAGGAGCTTGACGGCTTTCTCTATTTCAGCCGTCGCTCCGGAGAGGACGCCCTGTTCGGGCGTATTGCGATTGGCCAGCACCAGTTGCAGCCCGGAATTCTTGAGAAAGGTCTCGACCTGGTCGAGAGGTGCGGATACCGCCAGCATCGAACCGCGGTCGCCGTCACCGGCGGCCATCAATTCGCCACGCAGGCGCGACAGTGAATGCAACGCTTCAACATCAAAATAGCCGCCGGAGCAGAGTGCGGTCAACTCACCATAGCTGTGACCGGCATAGGCTTCGGCAGTAACGCCGAAGGTGGCCAGTACGTCGCGGGCGCCGAGGCTGACAGCACCGAGTGCAGGCTGGGCAACTTCAGTTGCCTGCAGATTTGCAGCATTCTGATCTCTGGTGGCCTGATCGAAACCTGGACGAGGGTAAACAAGTTCAACCAGACGACCTTCCTTGCCGTTTGTATTAGACGAAAAGGCTCGGTCGGCAGTCGTGAAGGAGTCGAGGAATTGCGGGAACTGGGTCGCCAGGTCCTTGAGCATGCCCGGGTACTGGGCGCCCTGACCGGGGAAAAGCATCGCTAATTTGCCATCAAGCTCACCCTTGGCGAAGAAGCTGCCGTCGGGAGTGCTCCAGGACTTCTGATCGCTGCTTTTGAGCATAGCCAAGGCACTTCTTACCTGATCGGCAGGCTTGGATTTGTCTTTCTCCAGAACCATCACCAGGCGACAGGCATGCCCTGCATCAAAACTGTTACGGCTCTCACCGGCAGCCAGGCGCAGAGTGTTCCACGCCTCATCTGCCGGGAAGTTTTCCAAGGCTGATTCCAGACCACCTTCATCAGCGGCACTAAAGGCAGCGATCTGCACATCACCCTGCCAGTCGGCAGTGGCCTTGAGCGGCTGGTACTCCTCGAGCAGACAGTGGAAGTTGCTGCCACCAAAACCGAGAGCGCTGATACCGGCCCGACGGGGATGGTCTCCACGTGGGATCCAGGGGCGGGTTTCTGTGTTGACATAGAATGGCGAGCTCGCCGCGGTCACCGTAGCTTGCGGCTTTTCGACTTTAATGGTCGGCGGCAAGGTCTTGTTGTAGAGCGCCATGGCCGCCTTGATCAGACCGGCAGAGCCGGCAGCCGCCTTGGTATGACCGATCTGGGACTTGATTGAACCGATCGCGCACCAGGGGGAATCCGCCTCACCGAAAACATCCTTCAGCGCAGTGACTTCGACAGCATCACCGACCTTGGTGCCGGTGCCGTGAGCTTCGATCAGTTCGATGGTCTGCGGATCAACCCCACCCTGCTCATAGGCTCTAAGCAAAGCTTTCTGCTGACCGGCAGCGCTCGGCTCATAAATCGCCGCACCGCGACCGTCGCTTGAAGCACCAATGCCCTTGATGACAGCGTAGATCTTGTCGCCATCACGCTCGGCATCGGCCAGGCGCTTTATGACGACAATGCCCAGGCCTTCACCCAGAGTCGTGCCGTCGGCATTATCTGAAAAGGGTTTGGCATGGCCGGAAGGAGACAGAGCCGGAGTCTTGCTGAAGCAGGTGTACATGAAGATGTCGTTGAAGGTGTCGATGCCGCCGGTGACCACCATATCCGACTTACCGGCAGCCAGCTCCATTGCCGCCAGGTTGAGGGCACTTAAAGAGCTGCCGCAGGCAGCGTCGACCACGCAGTTGGTACCACCGAAATCAAAATGCTTGCTGATCCGACCGGCGACCACGTTGCCGAGCAGGCCGGGGAAGGAGTTCTCCTGCCAGGGAACATATGAATCACTGATGCGCTGCATGACGTCTTCGGCGATCGCATCGGCGATGCCGGCGTCTTTCAGCGCTTCGCGCCAGCGCGGATGACCGAGGCGGGCGCCGAGCGGCACAACCAGCTCCAGAGTGCCGGTCACGCCGATGATAACGCTGACGCGCTCACGATCGAATTCCTTCTCGGTCGTATAGCCGGCATCCTGCAACGCCTGATCGACGGCAACCAGCCCGAGCAGTTGCGAAGTATCAATCGCCTCGAGCGCGTTAGGGAGTACGCCGTACTCCATCGGATTGAAATCAACCGGGGAGAGAAAGCCGCCGTACTTGGCGTAAACCTTGTCAGCCGTCTTGGGATCCGCGTCGAAATAATCGTCTGAACGCCAATGCGTTTCGGGAACCTCGATGATCGAGTCCGTACCATTCTTGATATTGGTCCAGAAGGTTCCTTTATCTTCTGCCTGGGGAAAAAGGCAGCCGATACCGACGATCGCCAACGGCGTCGTTGCCGCTGTCTGCTGATTCTGTTCTCCGCTGTTTTTCTTCAACTGAGAAACTCCTTAATCTGAGCGATTTCCAGGGGCGCCGAAAGCTCTGCCTCATCATCGAGACAAACCCCTTGAAGTTTAAGTTGGTTGGCCCGTATCAATACGGCCGCACCAAAGAGAATATTCATAGCCACTGTGGCAACATTTCGTTGTTCGGGCGCATCCAGAACAGAGCCCTTGACCCATTCGTTAAAAGCGCCCATCGCCGGTCCGCACCAGATCTGATAATCCAGTTTCCGATCCGGCACTCCCTGATTGGCCCAGACCGGTGACTGGCCGAGATACCAGCGGAACACCAGAGCCATCTTGTACTTCGGATCTGACTCAGCCTTGGCCAACTGGCGCGGATCGCGCCGGGAAAAAAAGCTGCGCGTCTCTTCCCAAACCTGGTCGAGATTCTTGCGAAATACCGACTTTTCCAATTTCTGGCGCTCTTCGACAGGCAGATCTTCAATACTGCTATGAGCCCGGTATAGCTCATAGAGCTTGGCCGCACGCATGGAGAACATGGTCCCGCGTTTAATCACCTGAACCTTGACCCCCATCTCAAACATATCGCCTGACGGAGCCATGGTAACGTCAGCCTGTCGAGTCTCTGCAAGCATCTTGCGTACTTCGTCGCAGGTCCCGGATTCAACGCAGGCCTGGTTAATCGTACCGGTCACAAGGTAATCGACGCCCAGAGCAAAGGCGGCCGCCGCAGACGCCGGCGTGGCAATACCACCGCCAAGCCCAACCCGCAGAGGCCGAGTGTAATTATATTCCTTCTGGCAGGCATTTTTCTGTGCCCTGATCGTCGGCAAGAGGGCCATGGCAGGACGGTTGTCAGTATGTCCACCTGAATCGGACTCGACAGTCACATCCTGAGCCATAGGAATCTCGGCAGCCATCTCAGCCTGTTCAGCTGTCAAGTCTCCGGCAGCAACAAGTTTTTGCAAGAAACGCTCCGGCGGTGGAGCAAAAAACCGTGCTGCGACTTCTTCACGAGAAATTTTGGCGATGATGCGGTTCGGAGCAACGACTCGCCCTTGGGCATCACGAGAGATGCCGTGGGTTCTATAGCGCACCAGAGCTGGCGTCAGGGCAAGAAAAGCCGAAGCTTCCACCAGGTTGATGCCACGGCGCAAGTAGAGATCGACCAAGGCATTTTCCAGGTCCGGTTCGTTGGGGCTATGAATCAGGTTAAAACCGTAAGTCAGCCCGGCAGAAGATTTTTCCAACTGATCAATGGCCGCTTCGACCTCTTCGATCAACAGCCCGGCAGCACCAAAGAAACCAAGCATACCGGCATGGGCCAAAGCCTCGACCATCGCCACAGAGCTGATGCCCTTGGCCATGGAACCACCAACATACGGATAGCGCAGAGCGTAATCTCGACAGAAGCTGACGTCGCCAAGCCTTTCTATCGAGCAGGACAGGGCCATGCCATCAAAGACCTGCCCCTCGGCAAGGTTCTGAAACGGACCAGCTGCGCCAGTCATGACCCGAGTGTCACAACCTTGTGTCAACAGGTAAAGCGGTTGGTTGATACGGCGTAAAGCGGCAGTCAAAGCAGGACCTTCAGCCACCTGTTCACCGGGGGCAAACAACCCCAGCGGTTCTGATGTGTTGTATTGCGACTCTTGCAAAAGACACTCCCTGAAGCGACTATTCAAGCAGTTTCAAACCTCTCTGCAACAAGGCTGAATCCTGCACTGTTTCTAAAGATAATTGTTTTATTTGAACAGAACTGATGAGTATAGTTTTTTTTTGTTTGAGTCACAAGAAATTATAGCCACACAATGACCATTTCATGCGGTTTTACAAGACATTTACAAAGATTGGTTTCTCCGAAAGCTGCAGTCTGAGAATTGAAAGCAAAAAGATTATCCGCTTGGCGTAAATGGTTCACGCAAGGAACAGCCGATCCGCATCGAAAAAAGAACACGTTTCAAACCATCGTACCGGACCTAAAAGTTGACCGGAGAACTCAAGATAAAGATTAATGTTTCTCTTATTTATTAAACACTTACACGACAAAAAAAGAAATCTGGCCACTTGCCAATCGTTACGAAAGGGATAGAGTTTAAGTGCGGGGTAAGCAGGTAAAAAGACCTTGCCTTTTTCGGGGACGGGCAGCTGAAAGAAAGGGGTGATCGACTATGTTACCGATACGCTTTGATCCGATGCGGGAACTCAGCACCCTGCAGCGCGAAATGGACGATCTGTTCAAGAGGATGTTTGGTTCAAGCCGGGAAATCGGTGAAGGCAGCATGTTGACGATGGCACCAAGCGTCAACAGCTATATTAAAGACGGCGTGTTTCACCTTGAGGCGGAACTGCCGGGAGTCGACACGGACAAACTGGATGTCAGGATGGATAATGGCGGCCTGGTCATTCATGGCGAACGTCGCAGCACGCACAAGGCCGAAGACGTTAACTATCTGCTCAAAGAATCGAGTTTAAGTACCTTTGAGCGCCGCATAACCATTCCAACAGGAGGCGATATCGAGAAGGCTCACGCCACCTACCAGAACGGCATGCTCGAAGTAACTGTACCGATTAATGAGCACAAACCGAGTGGTCGCAAGATTCCTATCGAGGGAATCAAGGGCGGCAAAAAGAGCAAAGAGATTCACTAATTAAAACAGATGACAACCCGCCCGTCTCCGGCTCTGGACTGATGTTCAGGGCTTTTTTGTACCCGCTAATTCCGGTGACACAATAGCATTGTGTCACCGGAATTAGTGTCCGCGCTACGGAGGCTTACCAGCCGCCACCCCCGCCGCCGCCACCGCCCCCGCCGGAAGAACCACCGCCTCCGGAACCGGATGAAGACCCCGGAGCCGTCGACGAGGAGGACAAAGCCGAGCCGAGGGAATTCCCCAGCGCGCTGCCGAAATTGCCAAGATTATGCATCTGCCAGTTGTTGCCATGATACCAGACCGGGCGGTAGTGGTCGCCACGCTCTGCCAGTCGCACAAAGAGACCGGCAAAACGTTCCATCCAGTGCTGCTCGACGCCGAGAGCGAGGGCGTAGGGAAGAAAGCGCTCAAAGAGCTCCGGCGTCTTCTCCGGAGGATTGCGAAAGTTCATCTCTTCGCGCTCGGCAACTTCGAGAAACTGGCGAAAACCTTCCATCTCGTCGAGCAGACGACGACCGGCCCGGGTCGGCGCCTTGAGCAGGTGATGGAAAAGCAGGTTTATGACGATGGCAGAGATGAGCATCGCCGGGAGCGTCACCGACACCTGGCTGCCGAGGATCCCGATCACGGCAACTTCTGCGGCAAAGAATGGCAGGGCGAAACAGGTGATAAAAACCGCCCCGATCGTATCCAGAGGAGAGTTCAGGGTGCGCCAGGCATGCCAGACCTTCTTGCCGAGAGAGAAGACGCCGAGCGTCCAGAAGGTCAGCCAGAACGAAAGGAACAGCCCTGTCATTTTCAGCTCCGTGTTTGGCAATCCGTAAACCACTCCGCCATAGACCAGTACAGAGACGAGAATCCCCGGGATCAGCCAACCACGGTTGCGTAAAAAATAAACCTTTTCACTATTCCTGCTCAGGGCCGCTTCATGCGCCTTAAGCGCCTTGCGTATCGTGGCATGCTTGCTTTGCTTCAAGGTAATCGAGGTCCCCTTGAGGTTACGAAACAGGTGTTTCAGAATCGCCTTTTCACCGGCTGCCAAACCCTCTGGTGGATTGCTGGTACGAGTCAGGAGGTACTCCCGACCCTGCTCCTTAATCTCGATCAAGCCTTTGACCGCGAGGTTGACAAGGGCCGCAGCGAAGGTCTTGTGATCATAGCCCATGCGGTCGATGTACCGCGATGAACCGGGCGACAAACCGACCGGGGGCTCGTAACGGGTGATCACCACGCCGGACTGGGGATCACGACCAACCATAACCCAGGCCAACAGATAGTAGGCCACCAGCGCCGAGAGGCCGACCAGCAGAATCACCCAGCTCTGGTTATCACGTAGCAGGAAGCTGATTTCCTCGTGACGGGTCGGCTTATTGACATAGCCTTTGGGCCAGGAGACCACAATCGTCAGCCCTTCTCCCTGAGAGAAAGATCGTGTCGTCTTAAAACGCACGCTGGCATCATAATCGACAGAAGCACTGTAATCCTGGCCCTTGGCTCCAAGCAGGCCGGTGTAGGCCTCCAGCTCAAGCTGCTCCGCGTGAAGCCCTTCGGGTAGAGTCACGCGGGCGCTGACGGCATCAATCGGAAAGCTCCAATGGTTTCCGGTCACGTTCCAGTAAAGCTCGTCGTGATCATCAAAAAAACCAAGCTGCCGGTTGCTTCGATAGGTGATCGCGTAAGTATAATCACCCTCTCCCAGGTAAATATTCTTGTCGCCCAGATAAACCCGCACTCCATTGCCCTGGGGCTTGGTGTGCCAGCTTTCCTGGTTGCCGTCACGTGTAGCTTCCAACACCTCAAAACCAACCCGGTAACGATTGCCGAAATGATCCTTGTAATCAGTAGGAAAATCACGATAGATGCCGCGCTTGATCTCTTTCTGCTCAGCGCGCACACGAATCGTTTCAGTGACCTGCATCGAGCCGTCGACAAAGACTTCGATATCACTTTGATAATCGAGGATGCGCTCGTCGGCGATTGCGGAACAAGCAAGAGACACAAACAATGCCAGCCAGAACAAAGTACGCCGGATCATGGCGAAATCTCCGGAGAGGTCTTCTCTGCTGCATCTTCTAGCTCAAAGAAGGGTTTTGGGATAAATTTGAAGACGCGGGCAAGAAGAAGATCGGGGAAGGACTCGATCCGGGTATTCAGGTTGCGTACAGATCCGTTATAGAAACGGCGGGCATATTGGATGTGGTTCTCTACTTCGGTTAATTCGCTCTGCAACTGCAAAAAACTCTGGTCAGCCTTGAGCTCCGGGTAGGCTTCCACAAGAGCCATCAGGCTGCGCAGGCTACCACCGATCCGTGACTCAACAGCGCCCCTTTCTCCGACATCGTTCACCTGCCCCGTCCGGCTGCGCAGCTCGATCAAGGTCTCTAACGTCGAGCGCTCATAGCTTGCATACTGCTCAACCGCCG
>SBFN01000020.1 GCA_006226895.1 Deltaproteobacteria bacterium
CTTTACCGGTGATGTCGATGAATCCAGAACCGGTCTCGCCGGCAAGGTTATGGATAGCGACGGTCAGCCTGTAATCGATGCAAGGGTTCATGTTTATGACCACGTGCAGATGTCAGAGCGTCCCAAGTTCGTCTCCGAGAAGACAGGCCCTGACGGCAGTTACCTGATCTATCTGCCTGCCGGTGGAACCTATTACCTGGCCGCGCGCGACAAGTTTGGTGGCCCACCAAAGCTCGGCGATCTTTACGGCCGTTACGATAAAGGCACCATCGAGCCTTCTGCGGTTGTCGTTATGGAGGGTCAAGTGTTGAAGCCGGTTGATATCACTGTGACCAAGGTCTGGTAACGATGTTGCGCTATGTTCTGCTTGGTCTTTGCTGCTTCGTCTTCTCAGCGTGTTCTGCTGAGCCGGTGCTGAACCTGGAAGAGCTTGAAGCCAACGCTCGTGGTGGTGATCCGCAAGCTATTGAACAGTTGGTTGCTTTGTTGGCCTCAGAAGAGCCGGGCCTCTCGGACCGTATCTACTCAATGGTGGTGGAGATCGGTGAACGGGCCGTTCCTGCTCTATTGTCCCGCGTCCAGGATGAGAACAAGCAGGTCCGTGAATATGTCATCGCCGCTCTGGGTACCCTCAAGGTTGTTGATGCCATTCCGGCAATCGGTGAGGTCCTGGCAAACAAGTCGCTGCAACGACGCTATGTGGCAGCTTGGGCTCTCGGTGACATCGGTGATGCAATGGCGGTTCCTGCCTTGCTGTCGGCGTTGGATGATGAGAACAATGAAGTACGTCGCTATGCGACACGCGGCCTGATCAAGCTGAACAGGCTTGCCGTGATGCCTTTGCTTGATTATCTCGCTGATGCAGAAGGTGAGGGTGCTGCTGCGGCTATTCGTGCCCTTGGAGATATTGCTGACAAACGTGCTCTGGAGGCCTTGTTGATTCAGGCTGAAGGCGAACAACGTGCTGAAGCTTTTCTGGCCCTCGGCAAATTGCGGGATGCGCGGGCAGAATCTGCTCTGATCGAAGGCCTGGAAGATGCTGATTCAAAGGTGCGAATGAATGCTGCCATGGCACTGGGGCCTCTGGGAGGCCCCGCTGCCGCTGCAGCCCTCTCAAAGACTGTAGAAGATGAAGTCCACGTCGTCCGTGAGTGGTCGGCTCGTTCGCTGGAAATGGTGACCGGCAAGCCGGTCTTGTATCGTAATAGCCACGACGAGTATGTTCGTCCTTACCAGGTTTATCATTAAAGACAGGAACGCGGTATGAGGTGCGAGGATAAACATGAACATAGTGACTCCATACGTCTCGCCTAAAAGCGCCTACTTGTGTTTTTATTGATAAATAGCTTGTTGTTACGAGGTTTTAGATGAATAACCGTTTACTGATCGTTCTTTCTGCGGTCCTCGAACCTCGAAACCTGTACCGGGATTCTATATGCTAAATAACATCCTCAATCTTCCTGCTCTGGGTCCGATCGTTCGGTCGGCATGGACCTGGCGTCTGGTGCGCCTGATCATGCTGGCGCTATTGCTGGTGATGGTTGCTTTTGGATGGCACCAGCATGCCATTCCCGGTGTTAAGGTTCGCGATCCCTTGATGTACTCTAACTTCACGACCTTCAACCTGTGGGTTCTCTGGATGATGGGGATGGTTGCTGTTGCCATGGTGCTTGGCCGTTCCTGGTGTACCGTCTGCCCGGTGGGCTGGATTAATGGTATCTTGAGTCGTTTCGGGCTGCGTCGTGAAATGCCTGCTTGGCTTAATAATTTTGTCCCGGTTACCCTGGTGTTGGTGTTCCTGCAGTTGCTGGTCTATTTTTTCTCCATACACCGCTATCCGGATTATACAGCCATTTTCCTGGCCTGGATGTTGATACTGGCGCTGGTCGCCGGGCTGATCTTTCGCCAGCGTTCCTTCTGTCTGCTACTCTGCCCTGCGGGGGCGGTATTCAGTCTTTATGCACGGCTTGCCCCCTGGCAGTTGCGTGTTACTGACAAGTCTGTTTGTGCCGGTTGTTCTGCCAAGCCCTGCATTTCCACGGAGCCGACATGGAGACAAGCTGCTCTCGGTGCAATGAGGCTCAGCTGGCGAACCCAACCGGAAGGTTGCCCGGTCGGGTTGGTGCCTGCAGAGATCAATGACAGCTCAGCGTGTACTCTCTGTCTCAACTGTGTCCAGACCTGCTGTAACGATAATGTTTCCCTCGGTGTTCGTAGATGGCCGGGAGATCTGAATAAACAGGGCTTACGCTTTGGTGAGACACTTTTCTTCCTGGTTCTGCTCGGTCTGCTGACCGCTAACTTTGCCAAGGTTTATGTTGATCTGCGCGAAGCGGTTTTCTGGGTGCCTGAGACGCTGGCGCTATCGCTCGGTTGGGAGTCTGCAGGTTTTTACCCCTTGGCCGTGATCTGGGTTGGGTTGATTTTCCCTCTGTTACTTTTGCTTCCTGGCGTGATGGTTTATCTAGTCGGGCAAATTAAGGTCTCGACGCTGGAAGGAGAACCTACAAGTGTGCCCGGGGATGTTTCGGCGGCTTCCATCCTTCCCGGTTTCATGTCCTTTCTCGGTCGACTGGCGTTGCCTTTGCTACCACTGGTCCTCTCGGCACACTTTGCTTTGGCGATTGTTAAGTTAAACGCCAAAATAGGCTATCTACCGCTGGCTCTTCAGGACCCTTCCGGAGTGAAAAGTTTTCTGGC
>SBFN01000060.1 GCA_006226895.1 Deltaproteobacteria bacterium
TCAATCCGCGAAGAAAAAAACTCGCTGTCGCTCAGACAGTTTTTCTTCGTTTTTCGGATTAATTTCATTCTGTTCGGCGGCACTCAACGGGAAGACTGCAATCAAGATCAAAGTCAACAGCCAGAAACATAACAAACAGCGTAACAGATTAACAATCTGTTACGCTGAGGCGACGAAAATCCAAATAACGTGGACCCAAACAAAAACACAAAACCGCAGGGCACAAACGGGGTTAATCAACCATCCGAAGGCAGCAATTCAGCTGCCTTCTTCCAACATCATAGCTGTAAAGAGATTTACTCCTTTATCCGTATAGACATGACCGGAACCGGAGATTTTCTAACAACCTTCTCCGCAGTGCTGCCAAATAGGACATGATCAGGACATGATCAAGGCCAGTGCGTCCGTGCGTCCCAAGCACGATCAGGTCGGCGTTGAAATCAACAGCCTTCTTGATGATTTCATCGTAAGGGATGCCGGGGAAGACAAAAGATTCGAAATGAGTGAAATCACCCATATGGGTGCGGCAGAATTTCTCCATCAGCTTTTCAGCGCCCTGCTCAATCTCTTCTTCCAGCTTGTCAAACGAGATATGCGGGACATAAAAACCACGCAGATCGACCGGTTCATTGATAATATGAACAACAATCAATTTACTGTCGAACTTACGTGCCAGAGATAGAGCCGATTGGAAAGCAAAGTCCGAACCTTCTGAAAAATCGGTGGCAAAAAGAATGGTTTTGAAATGCATGGTAACCTCCTAATGGTTTCAGGACACCCGTGCTATTGACCCACCATTGAAAATTTTTTTCATCACCGATCGCAACTCATCGAGTCGCACCGGCTTATGAAGATATTCGTAAGCGCCTAAGTTCATCGCTTCAAGATACGATTCCACACCTCCGTAAGCCGTGATCATTATGACACTGGTACTCGGGAACTTACGGCTGAGTTCCCTCAGAAACACCAGACCATCCATCTCCGGCATATTGATATCGCTGATAACAAGATTAACCTTCTGTTGCCCCAGATAATCAAGGGCCTCATTGCCGTCCGCAGCACTGCCGACTTCAAACCCTTCCTGGGCCAGCAGCTTGGACAAACCGATCCGGGTATTTTCTTCATCATCAACGATCAGGATACGTTTTATGACTTCGCCCAAAATGTCCTCTACTCTTGAATGATTTGTGAAAAGTCTAACATGAGGCATCACCCTGTCAAGCGCAGAGAAGTGGAAAAAAAGAAAAGAATATCTCGTTATTTCAAGAACTTACAAAAACAAGAAGACGTTGTTACAATTTTATAATCGGTCAGAAACAGTTTGCCAGGCATCGACAAAGTTCCGAATAAGAAGAGGAAAAAGGCGGGAGTGTTCGGCACCACAGTCGAGGACGTCCTCATGAGATAAGGCAACGCTGGATAAGCCAGCAGCAAAATTACTGACAAAAGCGACGGCGGCGACCTGAAGACCAAGATAGCGAGCCATAATGACTTCGGGGACCGTAGACATTGAGACCACATCAGCGCCCGTGGTAGAGAGGAAACGGACCTCTGCCGCTGTTTCATAGGAGGGTCCGGGCATAGCCGCCAAAACGCCACGATGAAGCTTCATTTTGCTGCAGTCGCCCGCCAGAAGATTCGCGTACACGTCTGA
The DNA here is from genome assembly GCA_006226895.1 of Deltaproteobacteria bacterium. GTDB lineage: Bacteria > Desulfobacterota > Desulfuromonadia > Desulfuromonadales > BM103 > M0040. The sequence continues at coordinate 1,655 of SBFN01000060.1, forward strand.
CTGATAAGCATCGACCATATCGACAAAAGTGTTTCCGGAAAGCCCGCGCAAGGGATTATCGCCAAGCAGGTTAAGGTGGTCCTCGACCAGCATGAAATCACCGGGACGATAGGCCGGATTGACTCCTCCTGTGGCACAAGTCAGGAGAATGCGAGGGCAACCAAGAGACGATGCAAGCCTTGCCGGGAAAGAAGCCTCAAAGGCACTCAACCCCTGATAACAATGAAAGCGGCCGGAGAAGAACAGGATGTTCCAGGATGAGTATCGAACAGAAATCAACTGTCCCGCGTGCCCGGCAATTTGCCCGCAGGGGAAGCAAGGCCAGTCTGAATAGTCAAAAACACCGAGAGTCTCGCCGAGCATGGCGGCCTCATTCCAACCCGAGCCAAGCACGACAGCTAAATCGAAGTGATCGACCTTGGTCAATCGACGCACTTCTGCAGCGAGGCGGTCACCGGAAGAACCGGGGCTAAAGGGCCAGGAGGTCGCGGACACGTTTTTGCAATTCACGGGGTTTGAAGGATTTACTGATAAAATCTGCAGCACCGATGAGTCGGATCTCGGAAGCGGTTTCATCGCCACGCTCAACACCGCTCATTGCGAGAACTTTAACCGAATCGAGTTGTGCGCTCTGTTGCAAGGACTGCAGAATCTCCCTGCCGTTCTTACCGGGGATGTTGAGATCGAGTAACACCACCTGAGGCTCAGAAGCAGTGATTTTCTGCCAGGCTTCATGACCATCGGCCGCTTCATCAAGGTCCACAGGAAGTTCAGAAAGAATATCCTTGATCATCTCGCGGAAAAAGCGAGCATCATCAACAATCAGGACAACAGGTCGAGCCGGTGAGGGGGGTTCGTTTTGCAGGGCCGTTTCTTCAACAAGGGAGACTTCAAACGTGTGCCCGCAATCAGGGCATTTTACCTTGGCAACCTTTGCTTTGGAAGCCGTGGGGTCGATGCGGTAACGCGCCTGGCATGAAGGACAGGTGAGGATCATTGATGACTTTACTCTCCAGGATCAGTGCTCAGATAAAAATCGTCCAGCGCTGCCAGTTTCAATTCCTGGCGACCGAGCCAGAATTGGGCGACGCCAGGTTGGGCCAGTTTAACTCGAACCGACGTCTTGACCTCCCAACTCTGCTCCAGGCCAGCCTTGATTGCATATTCACGCGGTTCGTGACCATCAAGGTAGATTATAAGCGAGCTTTCAGTCAAAGCAAGCATTCTGAGAACTGAACCTTCAGGGGGGACTGTCGGCAAGAGGACTGGTTGCGGAGCGTCATCTGTAACAGCCCCTGAAACCGGGACCACTTCGGTCTGTTGTGGCAGAGCCGTTTCCCTCAGGGTCATTAGCAGAACTTTTAAGCGGGGCTCCGGAGTCAAAGGAGACAGGTATAAAATAGAACAGAGCGCCAAGAGCAAGGACCACAACAAAGCCGAGGACAAAGGCACCCCAGCCACGACCTGATCGCGGATGGGCCTGAGGCATTTCTGACGCTTTGTCATCAGGATCGGAATCTGGCAGTGGCGCCTGATCGCCTTCCTGAGGGACATTCAGGCAGGCCAGAAGATCATCGCTGTCAAGGCCAAGGTGGCGGGCGTAAACCCTTACAAAACCTGTGACATAAGCGTGTCCCGGAAGGTCTTCAAGCCGGCCCTGCTCCATACTTTCCAGATAAACTTTTCGAATCCGGGTATGCTCTGCAACCTCCTGGAGAGAATAACCAAGCTGTTCGCGTTTAGACTGCAGCTCCTTGCCCAGGTTTTGTGCAGAGGAGGTCATCATTCGTCGATGATCTTCAGATATTTGGTGGCTAATCGGGCGGAATCACTCTGGGGGTCCAGACGAATCACCTCTCGGAAAGACGCT
>SBFN01000246.1 GCA_006226895.1 Deltaproteobacteria bacterium
CAGGTTGATGGGCGGCTTCAGTTTCATATCGCCTCCGTCATCTTGCGAAGCTGCTCCAGGCTGAAAACCGGACCGTCCCTGCAGATGTAACGGCCGGCAACCACGCAATGGCAGCACTCGCCGACACCGCAACGCATGCGGCGCTCAAGGGTCGCAAAGATCTTTGCCGCCGGTATGCCGATCAAGGCCAATTCTTCAAGCATGCAGTGGTAAAGAGCCGGCGGACCGCAGACCGCGGCGACGGTTTTACGTGGAGTAAAAGCCAGGCCTGCAAGGAGCTCGTTGACCAGGCCAATTTTGCAGACAACGCGGCCATCAAGGCTGGGCAGTTCCTCGGCAAAATCAACCGAGAAGCGAAGCTCTATCTGCTGTTCCAGCGACAGCTTAACCAGCTCCTCGCGAAAGAGCAGCATCTCCGGTTGCCGTGAGCCGTAGAGCACGATGATCCTGCCCGCGCGGCGATGGTCGTCAAGCAAGGCGTGCAGCAAGGCCCGCAGGGGCGCCATGCCGAGCCCGCCGGCAATCAGCAGGGCCTCCTGGTCTTCAAACAGTTGCAGGGGAAAGCCCACGCCGAAGGGCCCGCGCAGGCCAACAACATCGCCCTCCTCAAGGTGGTAGAGAGCCTCAGTCACTCGGCCCGCCCGGCGGATACAGGAGGTGATCAGTCCATTGCGACCCTGATCGCATGAAGAGACGGGAAAGCTGCCGATTCCAGGAAGAGTGATCTCGACAAACTGCCCCGGGGCAAGGGCCATCGGCTGTTCGGGAAGGAAGGAGAAGAGGTGGTTGTCGGCGGCCATCGGTACAATCTTATGCAGCACGGCGGCCACCGGATGCAGGGCGTCTGTCATGTCAGCCCCTCCTCGCCCAGTTGCGCGGCGATCTGGTCGAGGTCGATATCGACAGGGCAGACCTTGCGGCAACGACCGCAGCCGACGCAGCCGTTCTGCCCGTGCAGCGCGCCGAAGCCGAAAAACTTGTGCTCCAGGCGAAAATGCAGCCGGTTTGCACGTTCGGGCCTGAAATCGTGACCGCCGGCAACCTTGGCATGCTCGGCGAAAAAGCAGTTGTCCCAGCGGCGGTCCCTGATCACTGAGCCGTCTGTCGCGGTCTCATCAAGCAGATCAAAGCAGTAGCAGGTCGGACAGACGGCTGAACAGGCCCCGCAGGACAGGCAGCGCTGTGCCGTTTCTGCCCAGATTGTAGCATCAGCAGAGCTGCGAAGTTGCTCTTCCGTCAGGAGTGGACGTCTTTCAGGGCCAGCCGCAGGCCACGGCAGGGGTTTGTCCGCAGCGGCGCCGGCGCCGCAGGCCCGCAAGAGAGCGTCGCCTGCAGGGGACAGGGCCCAGGCGCATTGTTGGTCCAGAAAGAGATCGCCGGCAACCGGCATCAATTGCCGATCGCAGCGACATTCCGGCATGGGTTCGCAGGGCATGGCCACCACCAGGGATCGTGCCCGTCGCTTTTGGTAAGGGAGATCTTCTGCAAAAACCTGATCCAGGTACCAAAGTGCCTGCAAGTCGCAAAGAGGCACACCGACAACTGCAAAAGGTTCCGGTTGTTCAATCTCGCTGAATTGTCCCGATTGGAAAGACCAGAGCTTCTCTCGAGGCGGTAAAAACAATTTTTTCAAGGGGATAAAGGACGAGAAGGCCTGGCTTGGCAGAACTCTGGTCGAGAGACGTTGCAGGCGGCAGAAGCCATCGGTATCGACCTGTGGCGTGAAAGCCGAAAGATTGGTGACGGCGTCCGCAAGGGCAGCGAGGGAGGATTGCGTCAGACGGTAGCTTGGTAAGAGAGCTTCGACCATGAGAAACCTCTAAGCCCATTGTATCACTCTTCCTTAACTCGGCAATCTCCAGAGGTTTGTGCGAATCAATCGCCGGGAAAGTTCTACATAAAGCCCTAATTAGTGCGGGCGAGAAGGGTAATTGTTCGCTTTCTGAACCGGCTCAAACCACGCGCGATCGGTATCGATCTGCACTGGTTGCCCCATACCGGTGGTGCGATTGGGGTCGCCCGGCTGGCCAAAGAGTGCCATGCGCAGGTGGCGGTGAATTTCCGATGGCTGGGAACTCTGCGAACCCTGTTGGACTTCTGCCGTGCAGAAATCTTCAGCCGCTAAATGAGAAGATGAAAGTACCGATCAGCACCTATGTGCGCAGGATCTGAGTGTTGCTCGGTAAGGGCAGGATCGTGTCCATCGCTTCCGGAGTCCTGAAATCATCGTCAAGAAATGACATGGAAAAGATCTATTAGTTTGTTATGGTTAAACAGCTTGAAACATTCATGGAGAGAGAAAACAATAATGACTTTTTTCAAACGCTTGGCGCTACTGGCTCTCGCTGGATTATTGACAACCGCCTGTTCCAGCACCACTGTGAAAAACTCCTGGGTCAAGCCTGGCTACTCAGGCAAAATCGAAAATGTCTATCTCGTCGGCATCGCCAAAGAGGAGGATTTTCGCAGGCTTTTCGAAGAAGCCTTTAAGCGCAAGTTGACCGGGCAGGGTATCAGGGCGATCCCCAGTCATAACGATCTTTCCAAAAGTCAGGAGAGCAACCGGGAAAACATTATCCGGGAGATGACTGCGAATGGCTGCGACTCGGTCCTGCTCACCAAAATGATCAGGAAGCGGAAAGATAAAGGGACTTCAGGTAAAGGGATTAAGGTTGTCCAGGTCGT
>SBFN01000159.1 GCA_006226895.1 Deltaproteobacteria bacterium
CTGCAAGTTTTTATCGTAACGAATCAGGCCGTTGTAGACCTTGCCGTTGATATCACTTGAGGCGGAGTCGGAAGCAAGGACCGGCAGCAGATTATTTGGTTCGCCAATAGACGCCTCGATAAAGGTGTCACCATGGGTCGGCTTTGCCGCCTCGCCTTCTGCAGGGATGACCGTTTCTTGCTGTTCACAGGCAACGGTCATGAATAACAGAATACAAATCAGTAGATATCTCACGAACACCCCTTACGCGTTAGACGTACAATTTTGCTCAGAAAAATTTATTCAATCGGGCAAATACACAACACGTGCACTTGCAGGAGGAGCGACCTTAAAGAGCTCCGGGCGAATTTGACCATTTGTTTCCACATCTGAAAACTTCAGGGTTACCGTTGCATATTTCTCAGGGATCTCCAGAGTCAGCAGCTTCGGATAAGAGCTGTCCGACGCAGAAAATTCTGCATACTGAACCTTCAGGTACAGATCATTGTCTTTGAAATATGACACCTCTATTAACTCCTGCATGTCATTAAAAATCAACTCCTGCCTCTGTAAGGTACCGCTATGAATCAACAACCAGCCGCCAGCCTTGAGTGTGAAAGCTTCCTTTTTCCAGGATTCAATCATCTGGGGCTGATACAAGAGAACACCAACAAGATCAGACAACTCCAAGGGCAGGTTTACGAACAGGCCCAGATTCTCAGGGCTCGATGACCCTTGATAGTAAATATTTTGGGAAGGCAGCAAGGCACCCATTTTTTCGCCATCGGCAACCAGAAGAAGCAGAGGCACTCCAAAAGGGCTGAGAGTCTCTGCCCGCAGTCGATTCGGGCTCTCGACCAGGAGAACCTGGTTTGCACTGATGTTGTTCAGAGGTGCTTCCAGCTTTAATTGTGCCAGGCCCTGAATAGAGTTTATGCTGAGTGCCTTATCGCGCCATTTCTGCATGAGCGCATCAGCAAAGTCAGAACTGACCGGCGGGCCGAGTTCAGGGCGCAAGGGGGCGCAGGAAGCCAGAAAGATGACAAAAAGGGTTAATGCAGGCAGCAAAACACTCCGTGGCACGATCAACCTGTCACAACGAGTCAGCAAGAGTTTCAAGTTTTTCACGAAGCTTATCGTTATCCGGCGCCAACTGCAGCGATCTCTCAAATGCTGTGCGCGCCTGTTCGAGGTTACCTAAAGACAGATGAATTTCGCCGAGATGTTCGAAAACAACAGCATCCTCTGCCAGTTGGCGGCTGGCCTCCTCAATGATCTTGAGCGCCTCTATCAAGCGGCCCATGCGGTAATAGACCCAGCCAAGGGTATCCATGATATGTGGTGCGGGTTTCAGAGCAATAGCCCGCTCAGCATAGTGCAGAGCCTCATCGAGGTCTTTATTCTTAACAGCCAGATCATAAGCGAGAAAGTTCAGAGCCTCTGCATGCTTGTCATCAAAGCTGAGGAGAGTCTTCATCTCCTGGACCGCCTCTTGATGACGTCCAGCCCGCTCCAGAATCAAAGCTTTCTGATAAAGAAGGTCGGTGTTTTCCGGGTACAATTCGAGGCCCTTGCCTACCGTCGACAACGCGAGGTCGCCCTGACCCTGGGCCATATAAAGAGAAGCAAGGTAATTGAAGACTTGCGGGCGAGGTCTTCCCGACGCCATTCTCGTCTCTAGCGTTGAGATAGCGTCTTCGACACGCTCGGTTTCAAGATAGATGTAGCCGATGTGAGAAATTGCATCATCGTAAAATGAAGAACCACTCTCAATGCCAAGAAAAGCCTCTAACGCCAGATCCCATTTGGACTCTCGTTCATAAGCTGTCCCCAGGTAGTAACGGGCGGCTTCAAGATCCGGCTTCAGCTCAAGCATCTCCCTGAATATGGCAACCGCATCAGACCAACGCTCCTGCTCCAGGTAGATCAGGCCAATCTTGCGACGGGCATCAAAATCATCCGGCTTGAGCTCTACAATGATGCAGAGCTCTTCGAGCGCGTCGTCATAGCGATTCATTCCCACATAGACTCTTGAGAGATGATGCCGCAAGGTAAAATCGAGAGGTCTTTGTTGCTGGACCTCGGAGAACACATCTAACGCCTTCTGCCATTCTTTAAGCTCTTCGTAAAGAAGTCCCAGCTCGAGGTAGGCCTGGTCGACGTCGGGGCTGCGACGAATCAACTCTCGATACTCTTCTACAGCCAACTGGTTTAAATCTATCTCTCGGTAGAGACGAGCCATAGCCAAGCGGGCAGGCATGGAATCAGGATCTTGTTCAAGGATCTCTTTCAACTCGCTAGAGGCGAGATCGACAGAGCCGGTTCGGACCAGTGCTATCGCCAGATGCATACGGACCTGGTCTTTTTCAGGATCGAGTTCAAGGACACGACGGAAGTAGGGAATCGCTTCAGCAGGCTGCCGATTACTGAAGTAAGCATTTGCCAGTGTCAGGTTGGCCCTCACGGAATCGGGATTTCGCAGGAGGATATCCTCCACCGTGCGCACCGTATTCTCGGGTTGATTCATAGCGAGATAAAGCTCAGCGAGCTCAAAACGCAGATCTTCATCATCAGGGTCGAAATCGATCGCTTTCAGAAAATCAGCGACGGCACCTTCGAAGTCATCCTCGGCCAACAGCATCCGACCCCGGGAATAGTAAAAATAGGCATTTGACTGAGGTTCATTGAGGCGGGAGACGTAAGGAGCTTGATCCTCAGACGCCTGATTTTCACCGTGAATATCTGCAGCCGCGCATCCACAAATCAAGAACAGGACCAGGAAAGTATATTTGAGGAGGCAAGCCGGGGACATATGCATTTCCGTTAGGGGTAATAAGCTGAGACAAAAGTAGCACAGTGACAGGACATGGTCAATCTATGGGCGGCCTTGCGAAGAACGCTTTACATGCTTATATCTTCTGATAATCTTTAAGAAAATTAGTATAATAGGAGCCTGGAGTTTTCTTCTAACAAGGGTTAGAATTATACAATTGATAAAATCGAAACGATTCTGAATCGGCAGACTGAAGAGATGCCGGCTTCATCTTTAAGTAACAGTTATTAGATATGATCGCTATCGAATTCATCGTTAACAACTGTAACCCAAAGGCAACTTCTTACGGGCCGGCGACAAACCGGGAGCAGACATCATGAAAATGGAGAACAAACTGCCATTGACAGATGCCTGGGTCATCTGGTTCCTCCTTGGCGTTGTCATGATCAACTACCCCTTCCTGCACATATTCAACAAGAACGTGCTGGTGTTCGGGATTCCCGTGACCATCCTCTATTTTTTCATCGGCTGGCCTGTTTCAATTTTTGTCATCTACCTTTTTTCCATTTATCTCGGTCGCGACTCCGATCAGGATAGAGCCCAAAATGACCCGCAGGAAGGCCCTGACGAGGAGACTCCATGATTCCGGTCTCCCTGGTGGTTCTGACCTCCCTGCTCTATTTTGGAGTCCTCTTTGGTGTCGCCTTTTACGCCGACCGCCAACGCAAACTCGGCCGAAGTATCATAGACAACCCGGCAGTTTACTCTCTCTCTCTGGCTGTCTATTGCACATCCTGGACATTCTATGGCAGCGTCGGCCGGGCGGCGACGTCCGGTATCGATTTCCTTACCATCTACCTGGGCCCGACCCTGATTGCCTTTTCCTGGTGGTTCCTGCTTCGCAAGATAGTCCGGGTCAGCAAAGAGCAGAACGTCGCTAGTATCGCGGACTTTATCTCCAGCCGTTACGGCAAGTCTGCTGCCCTGGGCGCAATCGTCACGATCTTCGCCGTACTCGGCATCATGCCCTACATCGCCCTGCAGCTCAAAGCAGTCGCCCATACATTTGACCTTCTCGTCTACCCTTTTGCCACGACCGGCACCACCCATGTTCTGCCCAAATTTGACCTGCACTTTGACTCCGCGTTAGTCGTCGCCATGATCCTCGGACTATTCGGGGTGCTGTTCGGTGCGCGACATCTCGACGCCTCTGAGCGACATGAGGGACTGGTTGCCGCCATTGCGTTGGAATCAGTGGTTAAAATAGTTGCGTTTGTGGCTGCGGGTATCTTTGTCACCTACGGCTTGTTTGATGGCTTTGGGAATATTTTTTCAGAATTTCTGACCCGCTTCCCTGAACGAGAACATCTGCTGCGCCTTGGAAGCACCGAGAATTCATATGCCCACTGGATGTCCATGACGATCATTTCAATGATGGCCGTTATGTTCCTGCCCAGGCAGTTTCATATCATGGTCATTGAGAATTGTCGCGAGGAGCATATCCGCAGCGCAATGTGGCGCTTCCCTGCATACATGCTGCTCATCAACCTGTTTGTCATCCCGATTGCCCTGGGTGGGCTTTTACTGAATCATGGCAGCACCTTCAATGCCGATTTCTTCGTCATCACCCTGCCCTTGCAGCATGGTCAACCCTGGCTGGCAATGTTGGTTTTCATCGGTGGATTCTCTGCTTCGGCCGGCATGGTGATGGTCTCATCTGTGGCTCTCTCAACGATGATCCTCAACCATATCCTTATCCCAGTCATCCTCAAAGTTCACACCAAGGAACATAACCTTTCGAGACTCCTCATCAACCTGAAGCGCCTCGGCATCATCGCCGTCATTTTTCTCGGCTATCTATATTACCGGCTACTCGGTGAATCAGCAGCGCTGGTTAATATAGGCCTGATCTCCTTTGTCGCTGCGACCCAGTTTGCCCCCGCCATCATCGGTGGTCTCTACTGGCGGCAGGCAACACGGCTCGGCGCGACCATCGGCCTTATCCTTGGATTTATCGTCTGGTTCTACACCTTGCTGATTCCCACTTTTGTCGATTCCGGATGGATGAGTACCTTAATCGTTGAGCAGGGCCTATGGGGCTTAACCATCCTCAAACCGACTGAACTGTTCGGTTTAAGCGGCTTTGGCTTATGGACACATTCCCTATTCTGGACGATGTTCGTTAACCTCGGCAGTTACCTTGCGGTCTCACTGTTCACCAAACCTTGTGCTGCAGAGTTGGAACAAATTCGTAACTTCGTCGACGTTTATAATCCAGTACCCATCACGACGGAGAGGACGCGAATCACCAGAGCTCCGACTGTTATCGAGTTCGTCGACCTGATGGCTAAGTTTATCGGCGAAAAACAAGCCCATGCTTCAATCAGCACCTACCTTGGTGACAGTGAAATTAACGAAAAAGGGAGCCTTTCAGAGGATGAACTCCCCAAGCTCAAACGCTTCACAGAGTTGACTCTGGCGGGCTCTGTCGGGGCCGCACCGGCGCGCATTATCATTGATAAATACCTCTCGGCGCGGGGTAGTCATATGGAAGATGTGTTTGACCTGTTCGGCTCGGTCAACATCAGCAGGACTGCCAGTCGCGAGCAACTGGGAGTGCTTTACGAAGCGGCCCACACTGTTGCCAGCGGCAATGATTTGCAGTCGATACTCGACGAAATTCTCAAAATTTTTACAGATCAGTTTAAATTCGACCTCTGCGTCATTCGTATCCTCGATGAAGAGCGTCAGACTCTGACGGTCCGCAGTCAACGCGGTATGACCTCAGAACATTTCGGTGAATCAGAACGTGACCTGACTGCAGACACATTTATCGGCGAGACCTACCTGACCAACAAAACCAGTGTTGTCAATGACTCCGACTTCATCAGCAAGCCCAAAACTGCAGTGATAATACATCGCGAAAAGATTCTCTCATTTGCTCATGCTCCGATTGCCGTGGAAGGTCAACCGATAGGTGTCATATCAGCGTTCTCACGTACGGCGAAAGGAATCTTTACCAGCGAGTTTGTAGAACTCTTTACCAGTCTTGCCAGTCAGGTCGGAGTCGCCTGGCGCAACGCCCAGCAAACCGACCGCTTGATCACGGCGCGCGAACAACAAAGAGAACTGGCTATTGCCAAGGATATTCAACTGGGCCTCTTGCCGACCAAGATTCCCGATTTTCCCGGTGTTCGCCTGGGCGGACTTTGTATCCCGGCCAAAGAGGTCGGCGGCGATTATTATGATTACCTGATCCACGAGGATGGGCGTTTGGACCTGGTGATCGCAGATGTCTCAGGTCACAATGTTGGCGCTGCGCTTATCATGGCAGAAACACGAACACTGATCAGGTCGCGCAGCGATAGATTCACAAAACCTCATGAACTGTTGAGTGAGCTTAACCAGTTCTTCTATGATGACCTGACCAGGGCGGAGCTTTTCATCACACTCTTTTACCTTCAATACCAGGCAGTATCCCGTGAAATTTCATTTGCTAGCGCCGGTCATTCTCCAACCCTGCTGTGGCAAGCCAGAAATCAGCAATGTCTCAGACTTGATCCGGAGGGATTGATTATCGGCGTCAAAGAAGATTTCACTTATGAGCAGGAGTCATTGACACTGGAAGATGGAGATGTCCTGTTGCTCTATACCGATGGCGTGATCGAGGCGGAGAACGATAACCATGAGCTTTTTGGTGAAAAGCGCCTGGTAGAGTTACTGAGTGCAAAGCATCAACTGCCGCCACAGGAGCTGATCGATTACATTGTCGAGCAAGTTCGTATCTTCTCTGGCCGTCACAACTTCCAGGACGATGTATCGCTGGTTGTCATGCAGGCAACCCTGCACTAATCCGCGAGAACGAGGAACTGGCATTCAAGAGAATTTCCTTCAAAGATCGAGTGATGTGATAATATGTATCGGCATGGACTGCTTGTACTTTCGAGCATTCCGATATTTCGACCAAGGAGTATGAAATGAATTTGCAGATTGAAGACAAGGGTGCAGCTGTTCTGCTGGCGATCAATGAGGAGCGCCTCGACGCTCATAACAGCGGCGAACTGAAGAACCAGATGTTGAAGCTGTTCGAAGAAGGCAAGAACAACCTGGTTGTCGACCTGCAGGCGGTAAGATTTGTTGACTCTTCCGGCCTCGGCGCCCTGGTTTCAGGCTTTAAAAACGCCAGTTCACGTAATGGCAATCTCAAACTGTCCGGTTTGCAGCTTCAGGTAAAATCGATGTTTGAATTGACCCGCCTGCACCGGGTCTTTGAAATCTACACCGACTCTGCTGAGGCGCTGTCAAGCTTTCAGCAATAAACTTTCTCCAGAAAGCTTACTCTGTCTTCAACCAGGCCTAAAGCCATGATGACTGACCGGATTGCTGTCGACATAAAAGTCCCTAATCAGACGCGTTATCTTCGCCTGATCGGTCATATCGGCGAAAATATTGCGCGGACTCTGCGTGATTATGGCGGAGATCGGGAAAAACTTGCCTTTGACCTCAACCTGGTATTGACCGAGGCCATGGCGAACGCCATTCAACATGCGAACGAGGGCAATCCGGCCAAAGAGGTCCACATTGAAATCAGCATTGTCTCCCAACGCTTGATTATTCGGGTCTTTGATTTCGGCACTGGCTTTGATGTCCATCAGTACATCCAACCGAGCCACCCCCTCGATGAGCACGGGCGCGGCATCTATCTTATCCACACAATTATGGACGAAATATCGTATAA
>SBFN01000069.1 GCA_006226895.1 Deltaproteobacteria bacterium
TTGCCCTCGGGTCCGGTCTGGGGAGTCACCAGGTTCATACCGAACATGTCACGGGTAAATTGCTTGGCCTCATCGGCCGTTTTGGCGATCTTGACGCCGCCTCCCTTGCCACGCCCGCCGGCGTGAATCTGGGCCTTGACTGCGTAAGGGCCCTCGCCGAGGCGCTTGGCCCAATCCCGGGCCGAATTACTGTTGTAGACCACATGTCCTTCCGGGACCGGAACCCCGAAATTCCGCAGAATTGCCTTGGCCTGATACTCGTGAACATTCATGGGCGTTTACCCTCCGAAAAATTGGTTGTCGAGGGCACTGTATGCAGCGCCCTGTTTATTTACGGCGACAGTGTCGCCTGAATTGAGTCATCTAACGTTAGAAACTCTACCACATAGCTTTTTAAGCGCAGTCGAACACACTCTTTTTACCGGTTCATTAGCGAAAAAAGCGTATAAATGTTGAAATTATGACGACTCGACCAGTCTAGTGATCGTGGTGATGGTCGTGAGGTTTACCGCTGTGAGGTGCTACCAGGGGGGACTGCTTCGGAGTTGTCTGTTTGCCAGGAGAGCAGACCGGACAGCTCTGCATGGCAAAAGGTTTTTCAAGGCGACAGGTTTTGAGTAGCTCATCGTTGCTGAAAATTTCCATGGTTGGCCCATCTGCCATCACCAGGCCTTCGTGCAGGACGATGGTGCGATCGCACAGTTCCAGGATCATGTCGAGATCATGACTGGTGACAATACGCGTATGATGGAAAGCCTGGAGCAGGGCAATCAATTGACGCCGGGCATGGGGATCAAGCCCATTGGTCGGTTCATCAAGGACCAGAATCTCAGGCAGCATTGACAGAACGGTGGCGATCGCCACACGCTTCTTCTCCCCACCCGAGAGGTGGTATGGGGGTTTTTCGCGCAACTCCACAGCATCCACTCTTTCCAGCGCCTCCGCGACCCTGGCTTCGATTTCCTCGTGAGATAGCCCCATATTCAAGGGGCCGAAGGCGACGTCATCGAAAACCGTGGGCATGAAAAGCTGGTCCTCCGGATCCTGGAAGACCATGCCGACGGTGCGTCTGATCTCGGGCAAAGTCTCCTTCGACAGGGTGTCATCGCCAATGATGATCTCTCCCGAGGTTGCGGCAAGATAACCATTGAGGTGAAGCAGCAAGGTTGACTTGCCTGCACCATTGGCGCCGATGATTCCCACCGATTCACCATGGTGAATCAGAAAAGAAACCTCTTGCAAAGCAACGGTTTGATCCGGGTAGACGTGCTGCAGATTCTTGACGTGGACAATATGGTGACTCATGGCATGGTTCCTGTGAAGAGGGCGCCGAGAAATTGCGGGACATTGAAAAGGCGCAGCAGGATGAAAAGTGTAATCCAGCCTGTCATGAAGAATACCTCCGCGTGTCCGAAGTGGCTTGGCCGGCGGGAAGAGTGGACTTCGCCGGCAAAACCACGGGCCAGCATCGCCATATGAATCCGTTCAGCACGTTCCCAGGTGCGCAACAGCAGGTGACCGACAAGAGAACCGAAGTGGCGGATGCCGAGGCCCCGTTTACCAAAGGTGCGTAGTTGGCGGGCTCGTGCTGTACGGACCCCTTCGTCTGTAAGGACGAAGATGTAGCGGTACAGAAAGAGCAATTGCATGGCAAAGGTCTGCGGCATCTTCAACTTTTCAAGAGCTTCGCAGATTGCCGGGAAACCGGTAATCGCCACCAGGATAATAGCAGCACTCGCTGTGAGAATAGCGCGAATCAGGATCGAGAAACAGGAGATCCAGCCGCCCCAGATATCGAGTGAGCCGATTTGCATAAGCACTTGGCGATCAAAGACCGGGTTAAACAGACCGATCAAAAGGGCAAAGGGGATTACGATGATGATCTTGCGCAGGATATAGCCGAAAGGCAGATCGCCGATCGCCATCAATACCGCTGGGTAGATCATAAAGGGCAGCATGGCCGAGATCTGGTAACGATCGAAGGACACCACGCAGACGATAAAGCAAAGGGTTGTCAGCACCTTGGCTCGGGGGTCAAGGCGGTGCACAGGCGTCTGGCGCAGGGCAAGCAGGTCAAGCTGCTTGAAATCGAGAAAAGAGCCGTCAATCGCCAGCATCTTAAGTTTCTTTCCGCTGCGCTGCGCTTCGTCTCTTTAAAAATACGCCGATCAGACTACAAACGACCAGGGTTATCGCGCCACCGAGGATGCCGGAAAGGCTGGTACCCATTCTTTCCGTAGCAGCAGAGACAGCCGCGCCCTCTTCAGCCGGGATCGCATAATCAGGCAGGATCGCCGTCTCATCCTGAAGTTTGCCAAGCTGCCGGTGTTCTCTGTGCTCTGGCTCTGGTAACTCGGGAGTCCCGGTGATTTTGGCAATCGACCATTCCAGCCCGTCCGGGTTCTCGGAAACAAACCACGACAGCACCCCGCCGATCAGCAGGGTCGCAACCAGAAAGGTGGCCAGCAGAGATTTTATCGGTAAGTCACCAAGGGGTTTCTGCTGCAAGGCACTCTCCAGGATCTCCGGGCGGGCCTGGTAAATGAAGGAGACGACCAGCGCCGTGACCACCCCTTCGACCACGCCGATACCCAGGTGGATCGGTTGCATAAGCAGGAGGAAGGTATCAAAGGGCAAGGCGGAGACGCCGGAAAGCACGGTTTGCAAGACCACACCCAA
>SBFN01000185.1 GCA_006226895.1 Deltaproteobacteria bacterium
CCCGGCGCGTGCCACCAAAGAACTGGAGTCGGCGCATTCAACCAGGGCGCTATCGCCTGAAAGATGGCGAACGCTGATGTCGTTTTTGTCGGAACAGCTTGGCAATGGCCAGTTCGTGGTGACGGCTGAAATTGCGCCTCCCAAAGGCACCGATCTCAGCGAGGCATTGGCCGCTGTTGAAAAGTTCACAGGTATTACTGCTGTGAACGTCACTGATAACCAGGGTGCCAATATGCGCTTGTCGTCGTTGGCTCTGGCGGCCCGGTTGCAGCAGCAGGGCACGGAAACTGTCCTGCAGTTGACCTGCCGTGATCGGAACCGCATGGCTTTGCAGTCCGATTTGCTTGGTGCCGCCTCTTTTGGCATCGAAAATCTTTTACTGCTCTCCGGTGATCACAGTAAGTTTGGAGATCATCCCGATTCAAAGCCTGTTTTTGACCTTGATTCCGTGCAACTGCTGGAGATGACTGCCGGGCTGATGGCAGGAACCGATATGGCCGGTAAGCAGCTTGATGGTCTGCCGAAGTTTTTTCCTGGGGCAGCCGTGAACCCTGCGGCGGAGCCCTTTGAACTGATGTTCCAGAAAGTGGCGAAAAAAGTCGATAGCGGTGCTCGTTTTTTTCAAACGCAGTCGGTTTTTGATCGCGAGACTCTGGAACGCTTCATGCTCGCCATGCAGCCTTTGCACGTGCCGGTGATAGCCGGCGTCCTGTTGATTCGCAGCTCCAGGATGGCTCGATTTCTTAATGACAATATACCTGGAGTTCAGGTTCCCGCGACCCTGGTTCAGCGTCTGGACTCTGCCGAAGATCCTCTGACTGAAGGGGTTGAAGTCGCTCGTGAAGCTGTTGCCTGGGCACGTGAACTCTGTCAGGGGGTACACTTGATGACACTGGGACACGAGGACAAAATCCCGGCGATTCTTGCTTGAAAGCATAATGCTGGAGGTCGAAAGCATACTTCTTTAGCTCTTCGACAGGTACTCAACAAAAAACAACTCTGTGGTAACGTTTTGACGCGGTTGTTGGTCAACCCCATTATTGGAGGAGATATCCCTTGAAAAAAACCCCTTTGAATCAAACCCACCGTGAGTTGGGCGCACGGATGGTCGACTTTGGCGGGTGGGATATGCCGGTGCAATACTCCGGTGTCATTGATGAGCATCAAGCTGTGCGAGAGGCTGCCGGTCTTTTTGATGTCTCGCATATGGGAGAGGTCGAGGTCAGCGGCACCAACGCTTTGGCTTTTATCCAGCAACTGACGATCAACGATGCGGCGAAATTGGTCGATGGCCAGGTTCAGTATTCGGCGATGTGCTATCCCGAAGGCGGGGTTGTCGATGATGTCACCCTCTATCGCTTCAACGAGTCGCGTTATCTCTTCTGTGTCAACGCTTCGAACACCGACAAGGACTTTGCCTGGATGCAACAGGTTCTTGCCGAGTCGGCACTCAACGACGTCACCCTGACCAATCGCAGCGAAGAGTTTGCCCAGATTGCTCTGCAAGGTCCGAAGGCCGCAGCGATCCTTTCTCGCTTGACAGATGTTGTTCTGGCCGATCTGGTTTATTATCACTTCTGCGAAGGGGTGGTTGCCGGAGTGGAGATGATCATCTCGCGAACCGGTTACACCGGAGAGGACGGCTTTGAATTGTATCTCCCTGCTTCTTCGGCAGTGGATGTCTGGCAGGCAATCATGAGCGCCGGGACTCCGCAAGGCTTGTTGCCTGTCGGCCTTGGTGCGCGCGACACCCTGCGCCTGGAAAAAGGCTATGCCTTGTATGGTCACGAACTCTCCCGCGAGATTTCACCTCTGGAGGCTGGCCTCGGCTGGATTACCAAGCTTGATAAGGATGGTTTTGTCGGCAAAGCGGTTCTGGTCGCTCAAAAAGCCGATGGCCTCCGGCGTCGGCGTGTTGGCCTGGTGATGCAGGAGCGCGGTATCCCACGTGAGGGCTATCCGGTTTTTGTTGGTGATCGGCAAGTCGGTGTGGTGACCAGTGGCACCATGTCTCCGAGCCTCAAGGTTGGTGTCGCGCTGGCGTTGGTGGAGCCCGAATTTGCCAAGGCAGAGACCGAGCTTGAGGTCGCGATTCGTAATCGTCGTATGGGGGCCAAAGTGCAGCGGCCACCTTTTGTGAAATAACTTAATTCATTAGATAGGTTTTTCTTTTCACCCCGGTCACGGGGGTCTACAGACGGTAAGGAGGTTGTCATGGAATTTCCAGAAGAACTCAAGTACACAGAAGAGCATGAGTGGGTCATGGTTGAGGAAGAATTGGCTGTGATCGGTATCTCTGATTTTGCCCAGGATGCTCTGGGAGATGTTGTTTTTGTCGAACTCCCCGAGGTCGGTGCCGTTCTCGAAGCAGGCAAAGCTTTCGGTGTCGTCGAATCGGTCAAGGCGGTTTCCGATATCTACGCGCCTATTTCCGGAACCGTGGAAGAGATCAACGAAGACCTGCTTGATGCCCCGGAGATTATCAATACCTCGCCTTATGAGGATGGTTGGATGATCAAGATCCGTATGGCTGATGCTGCTGATGCTGATGCCCTGATGACCGCCGATGCTTACCAGGCCCTGATTGCAGAGGAGAGCTGAGGACCATGCGTTATATCCCGCACACTGCAGGTGACGTGACTCAGATGCTGGAACGGATCGGAGTCGCCAC
>SBFN01000019.1 GCA_006226895.1 Deltaproteobacteria bacterium
ACACGATCATAAACCATTTTCTGGTGATCGCCCAACTCTATCTGACCTGAGATGTCGAGGTTTTGACCGTTAACAACAAATTCGTAGGCAATTTTAAGGTCGAAAGTTTCCCAGATGCCAACCTGGGGGCCGTCTTTCTTGATCTCAACCTTCTCAGCCGTCACCTTGTTGCCAATATAAAGCTCCTGCGTCTGCAAACACCCGGAGACGAGCAAGGCCAGCAGACAGGAAACAGTCAATAGAAAAGTTCTCATGAAGTTATTCATCGACAGGCTCCTTATCTTTTTTAGCCATTATAACGCAAAACGGGGATGCATCACGCATCCCCGTTCAAGTAATCAAGAATATTCTGGAAGCCTAGCCAACGACCTCGGTTCTCGTAAAAACCGACTTCAGAACCTGTCCCTGCGCTTCAATGTTCTCGCGAGCTCCCTCTTCACGATCGACCAGGGTAATGATGCCCAAGACCTCGAGACCTTCCTGCTGAGCACGATCGACAGCCTTCAAGGACGAATCGCCCGTGGTCGTAACATCCTCAACAATCACGACACGGGACCCTGGTGGCAGGTTCTTGCGTCCCTCCAGCCACTGACCGGTACCGTGGCCTTTGGGCTCTTTACGGATAATGAAGGCATGTACAGGCTGGCCATCGAGGGTCGCGGCTATTGACGTTGCCGTTGCTATCGGATCGGCACCCATAGTCAGGCCACCGACGCCGTGAATCGGTCCTTCAAAGGTTTTAACAATCTCCCAGAAGGCCTTACCCGTCAACAAGCCACCTTTGCGATGCAGAGCCGTCTGTTTACCGTCAAAATAGAAATTACTCTTGCGTCCGGAAGCCAGAGTTACTTCACGCTCCTCGTAAGACAGCTCACGTACAATCTGCATCAATTCATTACGGTCCTGTTCTGTCATCAATCTCTCCTTAAAACTTGTTCAACAGTGTCAAGGAAAAGGGTTATGGGCTCAAAGGTAACCATTAACCCTGAACCCTTCTCCCTTAACCATTTTTTATTTTTAAAAAAGTCCCAACTGACTATCAGCCTTCAACCTGGGAAACTTAACTGGATATTCGCCGCTGAAACAGGCGTCGCAAAAACGCTTGCCTGAACATCCTTCCGGGACTCCCGCCGCCGACAACATGCCCTCGCGGCTCAGGTAGCCAATGGAATCGGCGGTAATATAGCGGGCAATCTCATCAATCGTATGAGACGAGGAGATCAATTCCTTACGGGACGGTGTATCGATCCCGTAGTAGCAGGGAAAGCTGGTCGGCGGGCTGGAAAGGCGCATATGAACTTCTCGAGCACCTGCATTGCGAATCATCTTGACGATCTTACGCGCCGTGGTGCCGCGCACCAGAGAGTCATCAACGACGACAACACGCTTACCCTCAATCACCTCACGGACAGGATTGAGCTTAAGTTTGACACCAAAGTGGCGAATCGACTGCTGCGGTTCAATAAAGGTACGGCCGACGTAATGATTGCGGATCAGCCCCAGTTCAAAGGGGATTCCCGATTCTTCAGCATAACCCATTGTCGCCGGCACACCGGAATCCGGCACCGCAAGAACGACATCAGCATCGACATGATGTTCACGGGCCAACTGGCGACCGAGCTCCTTACGGACCTTGTAAACCTGCTCACCGAAGATCGTACTGTCCGGACGAGCAAAGTAAACAAATTCGAAGATGCAGGGCGATGGCGCAGTTTCTTTAAAAGGCCGGTAAGACTTCATGCCGTTTTTATCAATGACAACCATCTCACCCGGATCGATTTCACGAATAAACTCGGCTTCGATCAGGTCAAAAGCACAGGTTTCGGAGGCAACAACATAAGCACCGTTGAGTCTGCCGAGAGCAAGAGGACGGAAACCGTTCGGATCACGAACGGCGACCATGCGCGTTTCGGTGAGAAAGACGATGCTGTACGCCCCCTTAACGGCCATCAAGGCTTCTGCAACACGTTCTGCCAACGAATCACTCTGCGATTTTGCCAGCAGGTGAATCAGAACTTCCGTATCAGAAGTCGTAGAGAAGATTGAGCCTGTGTGTTCCAGGTCATTCCTCACTTCCTGAGCGTCAACCAGGTTGCCGTTATGAGCAACGGCGATGCTACCTCGTGCATAATCGACCATAATCGGCTGAACATTCTTGAAATCGCTGCTGCCAGCGGTTGAATAGCGCACATGGCCGATCGCATTGCGGCCAGGCAATTCGTCAAAAATCGAGTCCCGTTTGAAGCGGTCGGAGACCAGCCCCATGCCTTTATAGGAGTGCAACCTCTTGCCATCGCCGGAGACAATGCCACAGCTCTCTTGACCGCGATGCTGCAAAGCATAAAGACCGAGGTAGGTCAGGTTGGAGGCCTCCGGGTGACCGAAGATACCGAAGACACCGCATTCATCATGAAACTTGTCAGACATGATTTAAAAATCTCCGCCGCTGCAGACCAGCGTTGTTTGTTGCTTTTGGTTTTACCACGTACCGCGTCCCACGTACCGCGTCCCTGGTCTTAAAGTAATTCCTCACGAATGTACTTGACTGCGTTGATATATAACCATAACCCCATCCCCTCTTCCGGCAACTCTGGTTGCCTCGTCCAGCGGGGATGATGGGTTCTGTGAATATATGCTTCCGGGTGCGGCATCAAGCCAAAGAGCCTGCC
>SBFN01000208.1 GCA_006226895.1 Deltaproteobacteria bacterium
GATGTTGAGGAGAAGCTGCAGATAGAATGTGCACCCATGTCATGGCCGATCGGTATGGGTAAGCGTTTCAAGGGAGTTTACAACCTCTACCGTAAAGAGCTGCGACTCTTTGTCCCGGGTGAGAAAAAGCGAACCGAAGATGTTCGTGTCATTAAGGACATCAACGACAGCCAGCTTGATGAATTGCTCGATAGTGCGGCCGATGAATTGAGGGAAGACATCGAACTCCTCGAAGGCGCGGCCAACCCCTTTGATCTGAACGAATATCTCAAGGGGAACCAGACTCCGGTGTTTTTCGGCAGCGCGATCAATAACTTTGGTGTTGAAGAATTGCTCGATGCTCTGGTTGATATTGCTCCGGCACCCGGCCCACGGCAAGCCCAGAGTCGCGAAGTTGCGCCGGAAGAGGAAGCCTTCTCAGGCTTCGTTTTCAAGGTCCAGGCGAACATGGACCCGGCGCATCGCGATCGCATCGCCTTTTTGCGCATCTGTTCAGGGCGTTTTCAGCGCGGTATGAAGGTTCGTCATCATCGCATCGGCAAGGAAGTCAGCCTTTCCAAGGCGATTATCTTCATGGCCCAGGACCGGGCCAATGTTGAAGAGGCTTACCCCGGAGACATTATTGGTTTACACAACCACGGCACGATCAAGGTTGGCGATACCTTCACCGACAAGGAGGTCCTCAAGTTTACCGGAATTCCGAGCTTCGCTGCGGAACATTTCCGAAGGGTGAGGCTGAAGTCCCCGCTCAAGGCGAAGCAACTTGAAAAGGGCTTGAGGCAGCTCTCGGAAGAGGGCGCTGTACAGGTGTTCAGACCGTTGATCAACAATGATTATATTGTTGGTGCGGTTGGTGTTTTGCAGTTTGATGTGACCATGGAGCGTCTGAAAACAGAGTATGGGGTTGACGCCATTTACGAGAGCGTGGATTTTGCTACGGCACGTTGGGTGGGGTGTGCTGACCCCAAGAAGATGGCCGAGTTTGAGAAGAAGAGCCAGGCGAACCTGGCCTTTGATGCGGAGGGTAATTTAAGTTACCTCGCACCGAGTGAATGGCGTCTCGGTTATGTTATGGAGCAGTGGCCGGACATCGAGTTTGCCAAAACCCGGGAACATGATTAGTGCTTTGTTGTGAAAAAATAACCTCAAAGAGATGTTTTTCTGTTTCTCCTGAAACGGGGATTGGTTGACAAGCCAGTTCCCGTTGTTTATTTGTAAGGCGTGTTATTCTTTCAGGCATTGGCAGGAATAGCTTCTTCGATCAAACCACATATTGAGGTGTTTATGAAAAAAGCGGATTGGCGTCAGAATCGTTGCCGGGTGAAAGCTTTGCTTCAGGCTGAAGAGTCTCATGGGGACGTTTTTATCCAGGGTTGGCTACGTACGGTTCGTTCCAGCAAGGGCGTCGCTTTCCTGGCGTTGAATGATGGCTCCTGCCTGGATAGTTTGCAGATTGTTGTCGGCAGTGATTCAGAGGCTTTTGAGGTTGCCAGTCGCTTAGGGACCGGTTCCTGTGTCGGTGTGCGCGGCCGGATGGTAGCGTCGCCAGGGGCGGGGCAGAGTTGGGAAGTCCAGGGCGATGAGATTCTTGTCTATGGAGACGTCGACGAGAGCTTCCCCCTGCAGAAAAAACGTCATGGCTTCGAGTTCTTGCGCACGATCGCCCACCTGCGGCCCAGGACCAACGCTTACGGCGCCGTTTTTCGCGTACGCAGCCGCATCAGTCATGCTGTCCATGCGTTCTTTCAGGAGCGGGGTTTCGTGCATGTGCATACGCCGATCATCACCTCCAACGATTGTGAGGGTGCCGGAGAAATGTTCCGTGTGACGACGCTTGATCCGGAAAAGCCACCTATGGCTGATACGCGCATCGCCTGGCACGATGATTTTTTTGGCACAAAGACCGGCCTGACTGTCAGCGGCCAATTGCAAGCCGAGCTCTTCGCTACGGCCTTTACCGATGTCTATACCTTTGGCCCCACCTTCCGGGCCGAAAACTCCAATACCAGTCGTCATGCCTCTGAGTTCTGGATGATTGAACCCGAAATTGCCTTTGCGGATCTGGCTGACAACTGCAAGCTTGCCGAAGATTTCTTCCGCTTCATGGTGGCCTATGCGCTGGAACATTGCCGTGAAGACCTTGCGTTTTTTAACCAGTTTATCGATAAAGGTTTGATAGAGCGTTTGGAGAAGGTTGTTGGCACGGACTTTCAGACGATGACCTACACGGAAGCTGTCGAACGCTTGCAGCAGAGCGGACAGGCCTTCGAATTCCCTGTGGAGTGGGGGTGCGACCTTCAGTCAGAGCATGAGCGTTACCTGACCGAAAAAATCGTTGATGGGCCGCTTTTCGTGACCGACTACCCGAAAGGGATCAAAGCCTTCTACATGCGGAATAATGACGATGGCCGTACGGTTGCAGCCATGGATCTGCTGGTACCGAAAGTCGGTGAGATCATCGGTGGTAGTCAGCGCGAAGAGCGCCTGGAGGTCCTGGAACAGAAGATGAAGGACTTCGACATCCATCCGGAGAGCCTCGACTGGTATCTCGACACCCGTCGCTGGGGTAGCTGCCCTCATGCCGGTTTCGGCCTCGGTTTTGAACGGTTTCTGATGTATATCACCGGCATGGAGAATGTTCGCGATGTGATTCCGTTTCCGCGTCCGCGTACACCGGGGAACGCCAGGTTCTGAGCTTGCTTGCTTCTAAGCCCCGATTTCTTCGGCAACCCCTTGTTGGCGCGTTGCCCATAGCGACATAAAAGTATGCACTGCCAGGGTGGAGATGATTAATGCTCCGGCAACCAGGGTTGTTGCTTGCGGCACCTCGTTGAGCGCCAGCCAGACCCAGATCGGACCCAGAATTGTTTCGGTCAGTAGGATAAGGCTGACCTCTGGTGCCGGCAGAAAACGTGGCCCCACGGTGATCAGGGTAAAAGAGACGGGCAGAACGATTCCGCCGAGAACGATCAGGTAGGCCATGTCGGTTGGTGATACGGAGAGTGGTTGAGCGCCGGC
>SBFN01000178.1 GCA_006226895.1 Deltaproteobacteria bacterium
GAGTACAATAACCTGGTCGAGGCCTACGGTGCTGAGCAATTCAAAGAGGATGACCTGCCGAAATTCTCCAAAGACCTGACCTTGATGAAACCCGTTGGCTGTGAAAAATGCGACGGCCAGGGCTACAGTGGCCGGATCGCTGTGCACGAACTGATGATTAACTCCCCGGAGATCAAGCGTGCCATCAAGAAGAGTACCGGGGTCGAACAGATCACCGAACTGGCCATGCAACAGGGAATGCGCAACCTGCGCATGGACGGTATCCAGAAAATCTTCCAAGGCATGACCGACCTACTGCAGGTCAATAAGGTTTCTGCATAACCTGTATTACGGCATATGGTACACTTTTAACAGGCCTGACTCAGCGGCCCTGGTTCACTACGCCACCCTTCGGCGCAGCAGGCACCTCTCCTCTCTGAAAGGGCGTTACCATGTCATCACGTAATGCAAAACTGATCCTGATCGCAACGATTGTTGTTCTCATCGTTGCTTTTTTCGTCTTCGATCTACAGCGCTTCCTGACCCTTGAATACCTCAAAGACCGACAGCAGGCCTTCGCCGACTTCTATGCGGCCAACCGTCTCCTGACCATCGCCATTTACTTCATTCTCTACGTCGTGGTCACAGCTCTCTCCCTACCGGGCGCTGCGGTGATGACCCTGGCAGGCGGCGCACTGCTCGGTTTCTGGACGGCCCTGGTCACCGTCTCCTTTGCCAGCAGCATCGGTGCAACACTGGCTTTTCTGGCGTCGCGTTTTCTGCTGCGAGACTGGGTACAAGGTAAGTTCGGAGACAAGCTCAAGGCGATCAATGAAGGTGTCGAGCGCGAGGGATCCTTCTACCTCTTCACCCTGCGCCTGGTGCCACTTTTCCCCTTCTTCGTTATCAACCTGGTTATGGGCCTGACGCCGATGCGTGCTGGAGCCTACTACCTGGTCAGCCAGATCGGCATGCTTCCCGGCACAGCGGTCTACGTCAACGCCGGCACCCAGCTTGGTCAGATCGAGAGTGCCGCAGGAATCCTCTCGCCGGGCATTCTGATCTCCTTCGTGTTGCTCGGTATCTTCCCGTTGATCGCCAAACGCATCATCGATATCGTCAAAAGCCGCAAGGCCTTTGACGGCTGGCAAAAACCAGAAAAATTTGACTATAACCTGGTCGCGATCGGTGCCGGCTCCGGCGGACTGGTCTCCGCCTATATCGCTGCAGCGGTTAAGGCCAAGGTCGCTCTGATTGAGAAGGACAAGATGGGCGGAGACTGCCTGAACACCGGCTGTGTACCGAGCAAAGCCCTGATCCGCTCAGCCAAAATGATTTCCTATGCCAGGCGCGCCAAGGAGTTCGGTTTAGATTCCGGTCATGTTGAATATGATTTTGCCGAAGTCATGAAACGGGTACAACGCGTCATAGAGAAAGTTGAACCGCATGACTCCATCGAGCGCTATACGGAACTCGGCGTCGAATGCTTTACAGGGGCTGCGAAGATCACCACCCCCTGGACGGTGGAAGTTAACGGTGAGACTTTGACCACGCGCAACATTATCGTCGCCACCGGCGCCAGACCTTTGGTCCCGCCGATCACCGGCATAGACAAGGTCGACTACCTGACTTCCGACAACCTCTGGCAACTGCGTCAGAACCCCGGTCGGCTAGTTGTCCTCGGCGGTGGCCCGATCGGCTCGGAGATCACCCAGGCCATGGCCCGACTCGGTGCCGAAGTCACCCAGGTTGAGATGATGCCACGCATCATGGGTCGCGAGGATTCTGAAGTCTCTGACTACGTGCAAAAACAGTTTGAAGCAGAAGGGGTTCGGGTCCTGACCGGTCACATGGCCAAGGAAGTGGTCGTGAAAGGGGAAGAGAAAACTCTGCTCTGTGAGACCAACGGAGAGACGGTCAAGAT
Organism: Deltaproteobacteria bacterium; assembly: GCA_006226895.1. Classification (GTDB taxonomy): domain Bacteria; phylum Desulfobacterota; class Desulfuromonadia; order Desulfuromonadales; family BM103; genus M0040. The sequence continues at coordinate 1,904 of SBFN01000178.1, forward strand.
TCCTTTCGACCAGATCCTGGTCGCCATTGGTCGTCGTCCCAATGTCACCGGCTTCGGCCTCGAAGAGCTCGGCGTAGCAATCTCAGAGCGAGGCAACGTCGTCGTCGATCCGCTGTTGCGCACCAACTTCCCCAACATCTTCGCCGTCGGCGATGTGGCCGGCCCCTACCAGTTCACCCACACCGCCTCACACATGGCCTGGTATGCCTCTGTCAACGCCCTCTTTGGCACCTTCAAGTCATTTAAAGTCGATTACAGCGTCATCCCCTGGGCAACCTTCACCGACCCCGAGGTTGCCCGGGTTGGCCTCTCTGAGGACGAAGCAAAGGCGCAGAATATTGCTTATGAAGTTACTCGCTACGGCCTCGATGATCTCGACCGTGCTATCGCCGATTCGGAAGATCATGGCTGGGTGAAAGTGCTGACCAAGCCTGGCTCAGATAAACTCCTCGGCGTCACCATCGTCGGCAGCCATGCCGGTGACCTGTTGGCCGAATTTGTCCTGGCGATGAAGCACGGCTTGGGCCTTAATAAAATTCTTGGCACCATCCATACCTACCCGACCATGTCCGAAGCAAATAAAGCGGCGGCAGGTGAGTGGAAAAAGGCTCATGCACCTGAGAAGCTATTGGAGTGGGTGGAGAAGTTTCATACCTGGAGAAGAGGCTAACTCAGCAGTTTTTCCTGCATAAAACTTCGAACAAAAAGATTTTACCACGAAGGGCACAGAGCACACAGAGAAGGCTGG
>SBFN01000087.1 GCA_006226895.1 Deltaproteobacteria bacterium
GGGAAGAGATTGAGGGTGACGATAAGGACAAACTTGGCAATATGATGGTCGGCGGATCAAGCTCCCTTGAGTACCAGGATGATGAGTAAGCCTGGTTCGTGGGTATGCTTTGATTCTGCAGACCTGGCCAACCGAATTACCTGTAAATTGGTTTTGGCTTCCTAAAGTCTTTCGGGGGGCCGTTCTTGCTTGTTGGAGCGATAATAAAGTCGTAATCCTGCCAATCCTTTCTGTTCATTACCTTTCCGGCCGGTGCGCAGAGGGGACAGTAAAAGGCAAACGTAATCTGTAGCTCTCGAGTCACTGTCTCCGAACGGAGTTTGTTCGATTAAATTATATCTATCACTGTGACGTAAATCTCTCTTCTTTTAGCCTTTCCCAGACGAGGCCTCATAGAAACAAAGAGCCTTAGTCTGACAAGCCCGATGCTCTTTGTTTTGTTCTGAGCCAACTTTAACAGGAACAGTCTTTTTCTCGTTTCATTTGTAGCTAAATAGCAAATTTCATGTACTTTTTAATATGTGACAACCTTTGTAAGCTTAATCCGCTCGTAGCGTAAGGCTAAAGCGCTTTCATCATAGATGAGGAGTTGGAAAAGATGACTTCAAATGATCGTAAGATAACTGATTCTTTACTGGATATTGAGAATGCAGAGTGGCGTGAATCACTCGATTATGTTTTACAGACGCAAGGTGAGGAGCGGGTCCAGGAGTTGTTGCGCCTGCTGCAGGTGCGGGCCCAGGAGCAGGGGGTCAGTGTTCCCTTTACCGCCAACACCCCTTACATCAACACCATCCCCAGGAATCAGCAGCCGGTTTTCCCGGGCAACCGCGAGATCGAGCGACGTATCAAGTCGATCATCCGCTGGAACGCCATGGCCATGGTGGTTCGCGCCAATCGTGAGAGCACCGGTATCGGTGGTCATATCTCCACCTATGCCTCGGTTGCAACCCTCTGGGAGGTTGGCTTCAACCATTTCTGGAGAGGGCGCACAGACAAGTTTCTCGGTGACATGGTTTATTTCCAGGGGCACGCCGCACCCGGGGTTTACGCAAGGGCCTTTCTCGAAGGGCGCCTCAGCAGTGATGATCTGAGTCGTTTTCGGAATGAACTGGCTACGGAGGGCGGCCTCTCTTCTTATCCTCACCCCTTTCTGATGCCTGATTTCTGGGAGTTTCCGACGGTCTCCATGGGACTGACCGCAATCTCTGCAATCTACCAGGCCCGCTTCAATCACTACCTGGTTGACCGGGGTTTGCGCAAATCAAGCGGTCGCAAAGTCTGGGCAATGCTTGGTGACGGTGAGATGGATGAGCCAGAATCGCTTGGTGCTATCACCCTGGCGTCACGGGAGAAGCTCAACAACCTGATCTTTGTCGTCAACTGCAACCTGCAGCGCCTGGACGGCCCTGTGCGCGGTAATGGCAAGATCATCCAGGAGCTGGAAGCGGCTTTCCGAGGTGCCGGCTGGAATGTCCTCAAGGTGATCTGGGGCGATGACTGGGATCATTTGCTTGAAAAAGATGATACGGGCCTGCTGGTCAAGCGCATGGACGAGGTCCTCGATGGTGAGATGCAGCACTTTACGCTGAAAAAAGGCGATTATGTCCGAGAGAAGTTTTTTGGCAAGTATCCGGAATTGCTGAAATTAGTAGAAAGCTACAGTGACGAACAGCTTGGTCGCCTGACCCGTGGAGGTCACGACCCTGACAAGGTCTACGCTGCTTACCAGAATGCAATCTCTCAGGATGTGAAGCCAACCGTAATCCTGGCGCATACCATCAAGGGTTATGGTCTCGGAGAAGCAGGTGAGGGAAAAAACATCACTCACTCGCAGAAAAAACTCAACGAGGACGAGTTGAAAGAGTTCCGCACCCGCTTCAATATCCCGGTCAGTGACAGTGAGATTGCCGAAGCTCCTTTTTACAAGCCCGCTGAAGACAGTCCGGAAATGATCTATCTCAAGGAGCGGCGGGCAGCCCTCGGTGGCTCCTTGCCCAAACGATTTTCCGGTCAGACGCCGATCGCCTGCCAGACCGATGGTCTGATCCGTGAGTACCTCGATGGCTCAGGTGACCGTGAGCTGGCAACGACCATGGCTTACGTGCACCTGTTGGCCAAGCTGTTGCGTGATCCTGAACTTGGTAAGCTGGTCGTGCCGATTGTTCCCGACGAAGCGCGGACCTTCGGTATGGAAGCACTCTTCAGGCAGGCGGGCATCTACAGCCACGCAGGGCAACTCTACGAACCGGTCGATAAAGGTAGCCTGCTGCATTACAACGAGAAGAAGACCGGCGCCATCCTCGAAGAAGGCTTAAGCGAGGCCGGTTCCATGGCCAGCTTTATCGCTGCAGGGACAGCCCATTCCAGTAACGGTGTACAGACCATTCCCTTCTACACCTTTTATTCAATGTTCGGTTTCCAGAGGGTTGGTGACCAGATCTGGCAAGCTTGCGACAGCCGCGCCAGGGGTTTTCTGATCGGTGCGACCTCGGGCCGAACCACACTGGCCGGAGAAGGTTTGCAGCATCAGGATGGACACAGCCACGTACTGGCAATGACGCCCACCAAGGTCAAGGCCTATGACCCGGCATTTGCTTATGAAATGGCCGTGATCATTCACGATGGCTTGACCCGTATGTATTGTCATCAGGAGGACCTGATTTATTACCTCACGGTGATGAACGAGACCTACCTGATGCCGCCGATGCCGAAAGGTAAGGGGGTGCGTGAAGGCATCGTCAAGGGCATGTACAAGTTCAAACCCTCGAACTTGAAAAAGAGCAAAAGTAAAGCTCACCTGCTCGGCAGCGGTGCTATTCTCAATGAGACGATCAAGGCGCAGAAAATTCTGGAAGATGATTATGCGGTTGCCGCCGATGTCTGGAGCGTGACCAGCTATAAGGAGCTTTACCAGGACAGCGTTGACTGCGAGCGCTGGAACCTGCTGAACCCGAAAAAGAAAGCCAAGGTCCCCTACGTCAGCCGTCTTCTCGCCAAGGAGGAGGGCGTCTTTGTTGCGGCATCGGATTATATGAAGCTTCTGCCGGCGGCTGTGTCAGCTTGGTTCCCAGCGCCTTTGTATTGCCTGGGGACAGATGGCTTTGGTCGCAGCGACAGCCGTGAGCGGTTGCGTGACTTCTTTGAGGTCGACGCCCGTTACATCGTGGTTGCGACCCTGAAACAGTTGGCTGAGGCCGGCGAGGTCAGCAATGACGCGGTGGCCAAAGCCATTGCTGATTTGAAGATTGATGCAGGCAAGTTAAACCCCCATACCGATTAATAGGCGGCTCTCCCCGAACAGGGACTGTCCCTCTGTTGTAAGTGGATGCTGTTTACGAATCCCGAGTCCTATAGAGGAAAACTATGAAACACGAGATTAGAGTTCCTGCCGTTTCAGAAGGTGTCACTGAAGGAACCGTTGTTAATATTACAGTTGCTGTCGGCGATAGCGTTGAAGTCGAGCAGACTCTGCTGGAGTTGGAGACTGACAAGGCTGTTGTCGAGGTTCCCTCGAGTCACGCAGGCAAGATCACCGAAGTTCTGGTGTCAGAAGGTGACCGTGTGGCGATTGATGCGGTCATCATGGTTCTGCAGTCGTCCGGGGTGGACGAAGAGGCCGTAACTCCAGAGGTCGCCAGGGAAGATGTCCCCGCACCTGTCGTTGAGGCACAACCTGTCTCTGGCGCTGTTGCTGAACAGACGACACCCGCTGAGACCGCGGCTCCTTCTCCACCGCCGAGTGATGAGCCTCAGGTTGATCTGAACACTGTACGCCGCAACGATCTTGTTGCGCCCGCGGCTCCTTCCGTGCGGCGGTTGGCGCGTGATCTTGGCGTCGATATTTACCAGGTGCAAGGCACGGGCCCCGGCGGACGTGTCAGCGAAGATGATGTGCGCAATTTCGTTCGCGAAACCATGCAGCGCATCACCGGGGGCGGTCCCGTTCCTTCAGTTTTGGGCGAGTTCCCCGGGTTGCACGCCCAGCGGCCATTACCTGATTTCAGCCGTTGGGGGACGGTCCGTCGTGAGCCACTGTCTCGGGTTCGTGAATTGACTGCTGACTCCATGGGGTATGCCTGGTCAACGATTCCCATGGTCACTCAGTATGACAACGCTCAGATCACGGAAGTCGAGGCGTTTCGCCAGAAGACGAATCAGCGCGCCAGCACCGAAGATCGATTGACCATGACAGCCATCATGGTCAAGGTCTGTGCTGCAGCGCTTAAGGCCTTCCCGGGTGTTAATAGCAGCCTTGACCTGGCAAATAAAGAGCTTGTTCTGAAAGATTATGTGCATATCGGCGTTGCTGTTGATACCCCCGGCGGCCTGCTGGTGCCGGTGATTCGTGATGCTGATCAGAAAGGCATCGAACGACTCGCCACGGAATTGAACGGACTTGCCGAGAAGACCCGTGAGCGCAAGATCAGTCCGGCCGAAATGGAAGGTGGAACTTTTACCATCAGCAACCTCGGCGGGGTTGGGGGGACCTCTTTTACGCCGATCGTTTACGCCCCTCAGGTGGCGATCCTGGGAATCTCAACGGCAACAATGCAACCGGTGTGGGATGGCAGCCAGTTTGTCCCACAACTGATCATGCCGCTTTCTCTGACCTACGACCACCGCGTCGTTGACGGTGCCGATGGTGCCCGTTTCCTGCGCTGGATTTGTGAGGCTCTTGACAACCCTCTGAACCTGGTCATGAAAGGATGATGATGTGAGTAACACAGAAAAGATCCCCGCCAGTGCGCAACTGGTTGTGATAGGAGCAGGACCGGGAGGATATGCAACTGCCTTCAAGGCTGTTGAGCTGGGCTTGAATGTCACCCTGATTGACCCGGAGGCGAACCCGGGAGGCGTCTGCCTGCATCGTGGCTGCATTCCGTCGAAAGCTTTGCTCCACGTTGCCAAACTGGTTGCAGAAGCGCAAGAAGCGACAGAGATAGGCGTCACCTTCAAAAAGCCTCAAATCGATCTTGACCGGGTACGTAGCTGGAAAGACGAAGTCATCGGCAAGTTGACCGGAGGTCTCGGTGGAAAAGTTGCGAAACAGAAAATTACCTATGTTCGCGGCATGGCGAAGTTCAAGAACGCGCACACTTTAACGGTGACAGCCACTGACGGCACCACGGGTGAGATGTCATTTGAAAACGCTATTCTCGCCTCAGGTTCACGACCAGTCATGCTGCCGGGTGTGGCGGCTGGCAGCACCAAAATTGTCGATTCCACAGGGGCCCTCGAAATCCCTGATATCCCCTCTTCGCTGCTGATTGTCGGCGGCGGCTATATTGGTCTTGAACTCGGTTCAGCCTACGTCGCTCTCGGCAGTAAAGTTTCGGTCGTGGAAATGACCGATGGCCTGCTGCCGGGTTGTGATCGTGATCTGGTTTCGGTGCTGAAGAGACGGCTCGGCAAAAAGTTTGCGGAGATTAAACTGAACACCCGTGTGACCGATTTGAAAGAGCAGAAAAATGGCGTGATGGTCACTGTCGAAGATAAGCAGGGTGAAGTGACCAAGAGCCTTTTCAGTAAAGTTCTGATTGCTATTGGCCGTAAACCTAACAGTGAGAACCTGGGGCTTGAGAATACATCCATAAAAGTCAACGAGAAGGGCTTCCTTCAGGTGGATGCTCAGATGCGGACAGCAGAAGAGCACATCTTTGCGATTGGTGATATTGCCGGTGAACCGATGCTGGCGCATAAGGCTTATGCTGAAGCAAATGTTGCTGCTGAGGTGGTTGCGGGCAGAAAGACCGTGTTTGACCCACGCGCGATCCCGGCTGTGGTTTTTACCGATCCTGAGATCGCCTGGTGCGGCTTGACCGAAACCGAAGCGCGCGAGCAAAAAATCAAGATCAAAACGGCTAAAATGCCTTGGCGCAGCAATGGTCGCACGCTTACTCTCGGTCGCGATGATGGCATGACCAAGCTGATCATTGATCCGGACACTGATCGCTTGCTCGGTGTGGCTGTTGCCGGCCCCGGTGCGGGGGAGTTGATCGCTGAAGGGGTGCTGGCGTTGGAGATGGCTGCGGTCAGTGAAGATCTGCGCAAGTCGATTCATCCGCATCCGACTCTCTCCGAGACGATCTACGAAACGGCTGAGATGCTCTTTAAAGGTTGAATCGGGACACTTCCAAGGGATCCTTCAATGGAAGTGTCCCTGTTTTTGGAAATTTGACCAAAGTCATTTCCTTGATACTCAATTCGGAGTATCTTCAACGCATCATGAATAAAATAATCAATTGGAAAAAAGCAAGTCACTGGCGGTTGACGATCCAGTGGCTTTTCCTTGGCTGGTGCCTCTTCCTGGGCGTCCAGTTCGGTCTCTTCGTGCGGCATTTCGAAACGGCAGGGCAGGCGGGGTATTATTCTCGACCCCCGGGGGTTGAAGGCTTTCTGCCGATCGGCGCACTGGTGAGCTTGAAAACCTGGTTGTTCACTGGTCACTTTGACACCATTCATCCTGCGGCACTGGTGCTCTTTTTGACCTTTCTGGCCATGGCGTTTCTGACCAAGAAGTCCTTCTGTTCTTTTATTTGCCCGGTCGGTACTCTTTCTGAGGCGACCTGGAAGGTTGGCATCAAGCTGTTTGACCGCAATTTCCGCATCTGGCGTGGGCTCGATCTTTTCCTGCAGTTTGCCAAGTACGCGTTGCTCTTCTTCTTTGTAAAGCTGATTCTCTTCGGCATGCCGGTGGTCGCAATGAAAGAATTTCTTAAAGCACCTTACTGGGCGATTGCCGATGTGAAGATGCTACATTTCTTCACTGCCATGTCGACGACCAGCATGGTGGTGATCACCCTGCTTTCGCTGCTGTCTGTTATCTACAAAAACTTCTGGTGCCGTTACCTGTGCCCTTACGGAGCGCTGCTTGGTTTGCTGAGTATGCTCAGCCCGTTCAAGGTGTCTCGATGCCAGGATAAATGTATCGACTGTGGCCTGTGTAGCCGAGTTTGTCCGGCGCAGATCGATGTGCAACATAAACAACAGGTGCACTCACCAGAATGTACGGGTTGTCTGACTTGTGTCAGTCATTGTCCTGAGAAGGGTGCGCTGTCGATGGCGTTCTGGAAGCGACCTGTTCCGGGGGTCGCGTTCGTGGTGATCGTGATGGTGCTTTTTGGCGGTGGGGTACTAACCGGTATGCTGACTGATCACTGGCAGACGAGCTTGAGTTACGACGATTATCGTAAGCTGATTCCGATGGCTTCGCGGTTAGGGCATTAGAATGAAATGCTTCTTCTTGATAGACACATTGAGGAAGCTCTTTAATCCACAAAACGATGGCCACCTGGATCAACACTGGGTGGCCATTTCCTATATGTCAGGGTATGTAGGAATTTCTCATTT
>SBFN01000018.1 GCA_006226895.1 Deltaproteobacteria bacterium
TCTTCAGCGCTTTTGCGATCGTAAATCTGCCCGCAAATCATCAGTGGCAAAGGAGTCACCTGGCGGGTCAATTGAGACATGGTCTGATCCGTCCCAAAAGCCTTATCCCTGAAATTGTAAGTGGACAAGGAGATAGCATCGATGGGAGTTCTAACCAGCAGGCCTATCATTTCCTGCCATTCCTCAGCGCTGTCGAAGAGAGAGACCTCCATATCCGCAATCCCCCAGTTTGAGACCCGGAAAGTCAAAAGGCGATCTTCCGGCACAACCAGGGCGACAGCGTCAATCACTTCCCGGGCAAAACGGAAGCGGTTCTCCACAGAGCCACCATAGCTGTCGTCACGCTGATTGGAATAGCTCGAAAGAAACTGGTTGATCAGGTAACCATGCGCACCATGGATCTCGACGCCATCAAAGCCTGCCAAAACAGCGCCTTTGGCCGTTTCAACAAAGCCGTTAATGACATGATCGATGTCAAACTGGCTCATCTCTTCAGGCAAGGGGTAGGCCTCACCGGTCAACGGGTTAAGCTGTTTGGGAGCAATCCTGCTCGGAGCGATCGAGCGTTGGGCAGGATTAACCTCAGGCCAGGCCATGCGGCCACAGTGGAACATCTGCATAATAGAGAGGCCGCCATGGGCACGAATCTCCTCGACAACAGAACTCCAAGCATCAATCTGTTTCTGGGTGACCATCCTTGACTGCCGGGGGTAGCCCTGGCTGCTCTCGTAATCGGTGACGATTGCTTCCGTATAGACAATCGATGCCCCCTTTTCCGCCCGTCTCACCAGAAAATCAAAGACATCCTGGCGGGGAATGCTGTCTCCCGGCGAAGACATACGGGTCATGGGTGCAACACCAAGGCGATTGCGCAGGGTAAAGTTTTTCAACTTAAACGGAGAAAAAATAAGATCGTTAGACATTAGAGGTTCCCTTCATCGATAAGTTTAATCACATGTTTTGGACGATTAAACTATAACGGATAGTCTGGCATGTTAAAGCTCTTGCAGGGAAAATCATGGAACAGGAAGGGCATATAATGGATTCACAGCGGCGCAGTGACCGCAGTGAAAGTCACGGGGACATAAAAACCTAAACTCTGAGGTCTCTGCGTCTCAAGTGAGTAGTGCGAACGGGCGTGAGACACGCCTTTGCTTTTGACTAGCATTTATCCCCGTCTCACTACCATGCCCAGATTTTCTGCATCTCAAAAATGCTTAACTTAAGAGACACAACAATTTCGTTTTGTGGCAAAATGGCTCTCATGCACAAACCTTCCATACAACTCCCCGTCGAAACCATACTGGATGAACTCGACAAAGCCCTTGCTACAGCTGGCACTGCAGTTCTTCAGGCTCCGCCGGGGTCAGGAAAAACGACCCGCGTACCACTGGCCTTACTCGAAACCCCATGGCTGCAGGGAAAAAAGATTCTGATGCTTGAACCACGCCGACTGGCCGCAACCAATGCGGCCCGTTACATGGCGTCCCTACGCAATGAACCGGTAGGTGACAAGGTCGGCTACGCGATTCGTTACGAACGCAAAGTCAGCGCACAAACCCGCCTGGAAGTGATCACCGAAGGACTCCTGATTCGCCGCCTGCAGAGCGACCCCGAGCTAAAAGATGTCGGCCTGGTAATTTTCGATGAATTCCACGAGCGAAGCTTGCAAGCAGACCTTGCCCTGGCACTCTGCCGTGAAGTCCAGCAGAACCTTCGTGAAGATTTACGCATTCTCGTTATGTCTGCAACGCTTGATGCAGAACCCTTGGCGCAGCTTCTTGATAACTGCCCGGTCATAGCTGCAGAGGGGCGTTCATTTCCGGTTGCCGTCGACTATCTTAACGACACAGAACCTTACAAGATAGCCGAGGCGACGGCCCTTGGAGTTCGGCACGCACTCAAACAAACCAGGGGCGACATCCTTGCTTTCCTGCCCGGCACCGGTGAGATCAGACGCTGTCACGAACAGCTCAAAGATCTATCCACCAAGATAGATTTACACCCGCTCTATGGAGGGCTCCCCTTCTCTGACCAGGAAGCCGCCATTATACCCGGCAAGAAGCGCCGTGTTGTATTGGCTACGAATATTGCCGAGACCAGCCTGACTATCGAAGGGATAGAAAGTGTCGTCGACAGCGGTTGGGAACGACGGCCACGATTCGACGCAGCACGCGGCATGACACGATTAGAGACCCTGCGCATCTCCAAGGCCAGCGCTGATCAACGCGCCGGTCGCGCCGGTCGGCTCGGCCCGGGGAGGTGCTTCCGTCTTTGGCCCGAGGGCACCCATGGATCCCTGCTCCCCTTTGCACCTCCAGAAATTCGCCAGGCAGATCTTGCGCCGCTCGCTCTTGAACTCGCTCAATGGGGGACCCATGAAGTGTCTGAGCTTTGCTGGATGGACTCCCCTCCTGAAGGCCACCTGGTCGCAGCCCGTCGGCTACTGACTGAACTTGGGGCCCTTGATCATTACAACAGGCCAACCAGTCTGGGGCAAAAGATGTCGCGCTATCCAACCCACCCCCGCCTGGCCCGGCTTCTGGTAACGGCTGTGGAGATGAAGCTACAAGGACTTGGTAGTGACCTGGTTGCCTTGATCTCTGAGCGTGA
>SBFN01000017.1 GCA_006226895.1 Deltaproteobacteria bacterium
CGGTTTTTTCGTAATTTGCTGATGCCGGTGCGTTTTACCAACAACCTGTTGCAACTTAAACCAAAGCAGGCCAGCATTGAACTGGCGCGCTTTGTTTTTAATTCGACGGTCGGAATACTGGGTTTTTTCGATCCGGCCGCAAAACACTGCGATTTGCATCCCTACCCGGAAGACTTTGGCCAAACCCTGGGTTATTATGGTGTTGGTAGTGGTTTTCACATCGTGCTGCCACTGTTGGGGCCTTCCAATCTGCGCGACACCATTGGCTTGGTCCCTGACCATTTTCTTAACCCGATCAGCTACGTCGATGATTCCGAGGTGCGCTTGGCCTTGCGTGTCTACAAGCAGGTGAACCAGACATCCTTGCACATCGGTGAATACGAAAGTTTGAAAAAAGATGCGGTCGATCTCTATCCTTTTCTCCGGGACAGTTATGAACAGCGTCGAAATAAACAGATCGAGGAGTGACCATGCGATACCTGTTCTCTCTTTTGCTTTCCCTGCTGTTGTCTGCCACGCCGTCACTGGCTGAAGGCCCGGCAGAAGCGCGTGAACTGATTGAGACCAAAATTGATGCTGTGATGCTGCTGTTGCAGGACGAGTCTTTGGAAAAAACAAGAAGAGACGTACAGATCCTTGCTCTTGTAGCACCGATCTTTGATTATCCAACCATGGCCAAACTGAGCCTGGGGAAAAAACACTGGCCACAGCTTAATTTCGGGGAAAAGGCTACCTTCTCTGATCTTTTCATTGATCGACTGCAACGTTCATTCCTTGAAAAGCTGGATATTTATACAGATGAAAAGGTTCTTTATGGAGAGCCTCTCAAAAAGGGTAAAAAAGTCCATGTGCCGACGACCCTGGTCTCCAAGGACAGCCGCATCGAGATGCTCTACAAGATGTATCGCACTGCGGAAGGCTGGAAGGTCTACGACGTGGAGATCAGCGGGGTGAGCGTTATTCAAACCTATCGCTCCCAGTTCGACGGTGTCCTCAGTGAAGGAAGCATAGACGACCTTCTCGAAAAACTGAAAATTGATGGTGCCTTTACCATCGCCGAGTCTGACGAGACTGGATCCTGAGCGGAGCGGCAGAAATGGTGAAATTCGTCTACGACAGGCTCATCCTCGCCTATCCTAAAACCGTCTTGCTGACAATGCTTCTGCTGGTCGCTGTTTTGGGTTATGAAGCTCGTAATCTCGAGATTGACGCCTCTGCAGAAACCCTGATCCTCGAAAATGACAAGGATCTGCAATTCACCCGGTTGGTGGCTGAACGTTACGGCGGCTCCGATTTTCTGGTTATCTCCTACATCCCCAACGAAGATCTCTTTGCCGATGCGGTGCTGGCTGACTTGGCCAACCTTCGTGATGAACTCGAGGCGCTCGATGGTGTCGCGTCTGTCCTTTCAATCCTTGATGTGCCTCTTCTGGAAAGTCCACCAAGACCCATAAAGGAGCTGGTTGGAGACGTCCAGACTCTAGAGTCGCCAACGATTGACAAAGAGCTGCCAGGAATTTCAAAACAGTCCAATCTATCGCAACCTCCTGGTCAGCCCCGATTTGCGCACAACTGCTCTGCAAGTCAACCTGCACGATGACCCCCTCTACAAAGAGTTGCTCAAGAAACGTAATGAACTGCGGCAACGCTCAAAGACGGGTTTGTCCTCGGCAGAGGCGGAAGAGTTCAGTGAGGTCAAGGCGCGTTTTAAAGCCCACCGTGATGCAATGCGGGCCGAACAACACCTTAATATTGCTGAAGTCAGGTCTGTCATGGATCAACATCGGGGAAGAGCAGATCTTTTTCTGGGCGGCGTCAGTATGATCGCCGACGACCTGATTACTTTCATCAAGAGCGACTTGAGAATCTTTGGTGCTGGTGTCATATGCCTGCTGGCTGTGACCCTGTGGATGGTGTTTCGACAGCGCCGCTGGGTTGTTCTGCCCCTTTTCTGTAGCGTCATATCGGTCGTGGCTACCTGCGGTCTGCTTGGAGCCTTTGGCTGGGAAGTAACGGTTATCTCTTCCAATTTCATCTCGTTGCAGCTGATCATCACGATGGCGATTACTATCCATTTGATCGTTCGCTACCGTGAGCTTATCTGCAAGAGTCCCGGTGCAAGCCAGCATCAAGTGGTGCTGGAAACAGTCATGTCGATGATTCGACCCTGCAGCTTTGCGGTTCTTACGACAGTGGCGGGCTTCGGTTCTCTGATTCTGTGTGACATCCTGCCAGTGATAAACTTTGGTTGGATGATGAGTGCCGGCATCTTTGTGTCGCTGCTGTTGACCTTCCTGATATTTCCCACAATGTTGATGCTGCTACCCGAAAAGGTGCCCATCCTCTGCGTTGTGCCTTTTTCCTTTACCAGAGTTCTGGCTCGTTTTACTGAGTCGCGTAGCAAGACGGTTCTGATCCTGAGCTTTCTGCTATTGACAGGAAGTGTTGTCGGTTCCTCTCGGCTGGTCGTGGAAAACAGTTTTATCGATTATTTCAGAGAGTCGACTGAGATCTACCAGGGAATGAAGGTTATCGACGAGGAGCTGGGAGGGACAACGCCTCTTGATGTCATCATCGATTTCGCTGATGCAGAAACGCAACCGATAGCAATTATTGAAGATACATCGGAAGATATCTTTGAGGAGCTGGACGCGGAATTCGAGTTGGAAAAAGACGAAGCCCAGTACTGGTTTACCGCGCAGAGAATGGAGCGGGTTGAAGCGGTTCACGATTACCTTGATTCTCTTCCTGCCTCGGGCAAGGTCCTCTCTCTGGGCACGATGCTTAAGGTTGGACGGAGGATCAATGAGAACAAGGACCTCGACAATTTCAAACTTGCTTTGGTCTACAATGAACTTCCCGAGGCCTATCGTAAAATTATCTTGAGTCCCTACGTTTCAGTTGAAAACAATCAGGTGCGTTTTTCCTTGCGGGTAAGAGACTCGGAAAAAAATCTGCGGCGCAACGAGTTGCTGCAAACCGTAAAACAGGATATCTCTCAGGATCTCGGTTTTGAGCCGGAGCGTGTGACGCTCGCTGGGCTGTTGCTGTTGTACAACAATATGCTGCAAAGTCTTTTCTCTTCACAGATAAAGACTCTGGGAGCCGTGGTTGCGGCTCTGATACTGATGTTCCTGGTTCTATTCCGCTCGTTTAAAATTTCTCTGATTGCGATTATCCCCAACCTGCTCTCTGTTGGTACTGTTTTGGGTTTTATGGGCTGGGTAGGGATTCCCCTCGATATGATGACTATCACCATCGCAGCCATCAGCGTCGGTATCGCTGTCGACGACACCATTCACTACATTCATCGCTTCGAGCGTGAGTACCAAAGCGATGGCGACTACATTGCAGCCATGCACCGTTGCCACGGCAGTATTGGCTATGCCATGTACTACACTTCGGTGGTCATCATTGTCGGCTTTTCGATTCTGGTGCTCTCCAACTTTATCCCGAGCATCTACTTCGGGTTGCTGACCGCGTTGGCGATGGTTATTGCCCTGGTCGCTTCTCTCACCCTGCTACCGTGCCTGATTGTCACGCTACGTCCTTTCGGACCGGAAAGAATTGAACCCGACGTGAGCACGAGCCATTAACGCCGGCTCTCCTTCAGTACTGAACCGGACCCCGCCACAAAAACAACGGCCCTGATAGCTTGCTGCCTGAGTTGTGGTCTTTTTTCTGCTGTTGAAGTGTTGTCCTCCCTAGTCTTCGAATTTTACAGGTGATTGTGGTTGGCAATTCACGTGCAGTTGAAAAATATCGGGTCGTGAATAATGCCCGGTCACGTCGAGCGCCCTTTTCGCAATCCTGGCTTTCTCCAGGTCTATTTCGCAATACAAAAGGCCGGTCTCTTTGTGCATTGGTCCCGCAACAATCTCGCCGTCAGGTGCAATAACAACCGAGTCGCCCGGGTTCACCCACTCCTCAGCATCCGGGTAGAGAGTGTCTTTGCCCGGAAAATCTTCGGGAAGATCGCTGGCCCGCATCAGGTTGCCGCAGCCGACCACCCAGCACC
>SBFN01000126.1 GCA_006226895.1 Deltaproteobacteria bacterium
AAAGGACAATCGGCTCTCGAATGAGCAACAGACAGGAAAGGTCGACAGCACGTGGTAAAAAAACAAGACGAACTTTATGCTTCGCCATTGAACGAAATCATCGACTTCGAGTTTGATGAAAAGGTGGCAGAGGTCTTCCCCGACATGATCCAGCGCTCGGTCCCTGGCTACGGCACCATGATTTCAACGCTGGGCATTCTGGCGGCAAAGTATGCCCAGCCGGATAGTCGCTGCTACGACCTCGGTTGCTCTCTGGGAGCCGCCAGCCTGTCGATGCGCCAGCGCATCAATCAGCCGGGCTGTAAAATTATTGCCGTGGACAATTCCGAGGCGATGGTGGAGCGAGGCCTGGAACTTTTGGCCTCAGACAGTTCGTCAGGGGTTCCTGTCGAGATGGTTTGTGCTGACATCCTGGACATAGCCATAGAGGACGCGTCAGTTGTCATTCTCAACTTCACCTTGCAGTTCATCCCTCTTGATGACCGCTTGTCGCTAATCACACAAATTTACCAGGGGCTGAAACCGGGCGGCGTGTTGATATTGTCGGAAAAAATGGCCTTTGAGGACCAGGTCAAGCAGGACCTTCATACCGAAGCCCACCATGCTTTCAAGCGAGCCAACGGCTATAGCGATCTGGAGATCAGTCAGAAGCGCACAGCTCTTGATCGCGTGATGATCCCGGAGAGCCTTGCCTGCCACAAAGAGCGTTTACGGAAAGCCGGATTCCCTATCAGTGAAGTCTGGTTCCAGTGTTTCAATTTTGCGTCCATGGTCGCCATAAAATGACCCTCTACAAAACTTTATATCCACAACTCGAAGCCATGGGTCTCGAACATTGGTCGCATGAGCTGCAGCAGGTGATCCCTGAGCGTATGGCTGTGGAGGGTCACGGCACAATGCCCCACTGGCAAAAGGCCCTGCAGGGGCTACCTCAGCTGAAGCCATCGGAAGTGGAACTCAAGGCAAGGGTTGAGATCGGCCAGGCTGAAGATCTCGTTGAAATCAGCCCGGACCAGTTTGCTGAGCAGCTCCAGGCCTTCCATCCCTGGAGGAAAGGCCCCTACAACCTGTTCGGCGTCAAAATTGATACTGAATGGCGCTCGGACTGGAAGTGGGATCGCGTACTGCCTCATATTCAACCGTTACAGGGGCGTAAGATCCTGGATATCGGTTGCGGCAACGGTTATCACGGCTGGCGCATGCTTGGCGAAGGGGCAGATCTTGTTCTGGGCATCGACCCGACCCTGCTCTCCGTTATGCAGTTCCACGTCGTGCAGCGCTACCTGGGTGGCAAAAACCACTACGTGCTGCCATTGGGGATTGAGGATATCCCACCCGCCCTGTCCTGCTTTGATACGGTTTTTTCTATGGGCGTGCTCTATCATCGCCGGTCGCCGCTTGATCATCTTTTTGAACTGCGCGGGTGCCTGCGGCCAGGTGGAGAGCTGGTGCTGGAGACTCTGGTTGTCGAGGGTGAAGAAGGTACGGTGTTCATGCCTGAAGGGCGATACGCCAAGATGCGCAACGTCTGGTTTCTGCCATCAATCGCGACTATGCTCTTGTGGTTGCGTCGTTGCGGTTTTAAAGATGTCGCCTGTGTTGACATCAACCGGACAAGCGTAAAAGAACAGCGCAGAACAGAGTGGATGAAGTTTGAATCACTGGCAGACTTTCTGGACCACTCCAAGACAATCGAAGGTCACCCTGCCCCGTTAAGGGCTGTCTTTACCGCCACAAAAAGCTAAAACATTACCAGGTACCAGTTGCCGAGTGCCAGGAACCAGGAGCCTCGAACCACTGCTTACTGTTTTGTATCTTCTTCCGCTTTGCAACGCTCAACCACATCTTTGAGCCAGGCGATCTCGTCCGGCGCAAACTGCTTGTTGTAATCCGTGCCGATATTCATGCCCAGTGAAGTTCGTCTGTAGTCATTTCTGCGAGAACATGGCCAGGCAGTTGCAGGAAAGGGACCTCCTTCTCGGCCCAATCGAAAAGTCTCTCTGTGTTATCAAAAAAGACCAGGTAATCAGTCTCATCAGCAACAATAACTAAAGGGACTTCGACCTTATCCTTACCGCTTTTATCCTCCTTGTCGATCATTTCCTCGACGGTCGGAACAATAAAGAGGGAGTTGAGAAACAGGTCGTAAAAGCCTGATTGTGCCTTTGGGTCTTCGTAGTCGGCACGCAAGGCTTCTAGGGCTTGATCGAGTTCAGTCATGATTGGGGCCTTTTGGTGGAGAGGTAAAGATTTTGGTCGAGATTATCGAGGGCACAAGATACTGGCATTTGTCGATTCATGTCCAGCTGAAAACTTATCACGATGTTCAGATGTGTTTGTCTGAATGAACTCAATGGCCAAAGTATGACTTAGGCACTCCTGATTTTCGTTCAATTTGGTGTATGATTTAAAAAAACAAAATTGCTTCGGGAGTATCCACGAATGACATTGGTCGCAATCCCCAACGAAACAAGTTCGACAGACAAACGAGTTGCAATGTCACCAGCCAACATCGCCAAGCTGGTGCAATCCGGGGCTGAGGTCCTGGTAGAGCAAGGCCTCGGTATCGGTAGTGGCTTCAGCGACGTACAGTACCGGGAAGCCGGAGCGATGATGACCGGGAGCCATGAGGAGATCTTCTCCGGCAGCGATATCGTCCTGCGCATCCACAAGCCCACGACAGAGGAGGCAGGACTCCTCAAACAGGGCTCGATTCACGTCAGTCATCTCGACCCGTTCAACGAACAGCAACTGATCGAAACCCTGAAAGACCGTCAGGTCAGCACAATCAGCATGGAGATGATTCCTCGCACCACACGGGCTCAAAAGATGGATGCTTTAAGCTCCCAGGCCAGTCTTGCCGGATACGTTATGGTCATGCAGGCTGCGAACCGCTTGAACCGTATCCTGCCAATGATGATGACCCCTTCCGGCACCATAAAGCCCGCCAAAGTTTTCGTCATAGGAGCAGGGGTGGCTGGCTTGCAGTCAATCGCCACAGCCAAGCGGTTGGGCGCCAGGGTTACGGCATTTGACACCCGGGCAGTTGTTGCGGAGCAGGTCGAATCGCTGGGAGCGACTTTCCTCAATATTGATTTGGGTGAAACCGGTCAGACCGAAGATGGTTATGCGAGGCAGTTGACTGCGGAGCAGTTGAACATCCAGCAACAGGCCCAGAGTGATGAGATCGTCAAATCGGACATCGTTATCACAACGGCGCAGGTGTTCGGCAGAAAGCCACCGCGGCTGGTGACGCTGGAGACAGTAAAACGCATGCAGCCTGGCAGCATCATCGTTGACATGGCGGCGGCAAGCGGCGGCAACGTTGAGGGTTCAATCGCAAACGAAGAGGTTGAGGTTGACGGCGTCGTCATCATCGGCAACGGCAACTGGTCGGGACAGGTCTGTCGGGACGCCAGCAATATGTACTCAAACAACCTGATAAACTTCTTTACCGAATACTGGAACGATGATCAGAAGCGGCTTGAGATCGATTTGCAAGACGACATCCTCTCCGGTTGCGTGATCACTCACGGCGGAGAGATCAGCAACGAAACGATCCGCAAGCATTACAGCTAGAGGCGCTACAGACAAGGGGTTAGCTATGGAAATAGTTTATCTGGCATTCATCCTGATCTTATCCATATTTCTCGGCTTTGAGTTGATCCATAAGGTTCCTGCCACCCTGCACACCCCCTTAATGTCCGGGGCCAACGCCATCTCCGGCATCACGCTGGTCGGCGCCCTGGTCGGCGCAGGAGGGGAAGGCTCAGCCTTAACGATCTTCCTCGGCACGGCAGCGGTGGCTTTTGCAACGATCAACGTCGTGGGCGGCTACCTGGTTACAGATCGGATGCTGGCCATGTTTAAAAAGAAAGGGACCAAGAAGTAATGCCGACAGTCATACTGATCAACCTGTGTTACACGGTCGCTGCCGTATTCTTTATTCTTGGCCTGAAGCTTCTCGGCACCCCGGACACGGCTCGTCGGGGCAACGCCCTCTCCTCATTGGGCATGTTGCTGGCAGTGGTTGTGACGCTCCTGGATCAGGCCATCATCGATTACCACTGGATTCTTCTTGGAATCGTTACGGGCACAGTGATTGGCGCCCTTGCCGCGCGGCTGGTAGCAATGACTGCCATGCCCGAGATGGTTGCGCTTTTCAACGGCTTTGGAGGCATCGCCAGCCTGCTGGTTGGCTGCATGGCGCTTTCACAAAACCAACTCGATCGTTTCATACTTCTGACCATCTTCATGTCGATTATGATTGGCGGGGTGACCTTCTCTGGGAGCCTGATCGCCTGGGGTAAGCTTAG
>SBFN01000118.1 GCA_006226895.1 Deltaproteobacteria bacterium
GAGAGGATAACCGGTCGACCTTTGGTGTTCAACGGCCAACGCCTGGTCAACGGCGGTCTGTTGCTGGCCAATATTGCCTGTGGTGTCATGTTTGTACAGTACCCGGATCAAGCTCTGTGGCTCGTTCTCGCAGTTCTTCTCTCCACATCATTGGGCATAATGACCCTGATGCCGATCGGCGGCGCTGACATGCCTGTGGTCATCTCTCTGTTGAACAGTTATTCGGGCCTGGCCGCCTGTGCCGCGGGCTTCGCCATTAGCAACAACATCCTGATTGTGGCAGGCTCTCTGGTCGGCGCGAGTGGCATCATTCTGACCAACATCATGTGCAAGGCGATGAACCGGTCTCTTGCCAATGTTCTTTTTTCCGGATTTGGCGCAGCTTCCGGAGCCAGTAAAAAAATTGAGGGCGACGTTAAGGCTATCACTACCGAGGATGCTTTCTATATTCTGGAGGCGGCCCAGAGCGTGGTCGTGATACCGGGGTATGGCATGGCGGTCGCGCAGGCGCAACATGGGGTTAAGGAGCTTCAGGGTCTTCTGGAGAATAACGGGTGTGAAGTTGTCTATGCCATTCACCCGGTTGCCGGTCGGATGCCCGGCCACATGAATGTCCTGTTGGCTGAAGCGGACGTTCCCTACGACCTGTTGCTGGAGATGGATGACATCAATCCACGTATGGAGAACTTTGACGTGGCGATCGTTATCGGAGCGAACGATGTTGTGAACACAGCCGCCAGAGATGTAGAGAGCAGTCCGATCTACGGCATGCCCATCATTAACGCAGATTATGCCCGCACGGTGTTCATCCTCAAAAGATCAATGGCCTCTGGTTTTGCAGGCCTCGACAACCCACTTTTCTACAAGGACAACACCCGGATGATTTTTGGTGATGCCAAAGAAACGATCAACAAGCTGATCCGGGAGCTCTCCAGTTGATCCGCTTGCTCCGACCATTTGAGTGTCCAGGCTTACGTGCCTGCCCCCGGCCAACAGCAACTGTTTAACAGTGATTTGTTGCGTTTCCCCGATTTGCTGGTAATCTTTGCCATGTTGTGAACATTTGTGCGTTCCAACGCTCTCAGTTTGACATGGTGTCAGCGTTAAAAAGAACAAGCAGGGCAAACAGGCAATGTATTGTTTCTATTTCGGGCGAGCGGAATTTGCACAACAGAAGAATTCCCCTAGGGAAGCATGGAGGATCAGATGGCAGAAGGTACTGTGAAGTGGTTCAACGACGCGAAGGGTTTTGGGTTTATCGAGCAGGACAATGGACCGGATGTGTTCGTTCACTTCTCTGAAATTCAAGGTGATGGCTTTAAATCTCTCGCCGAGGG
The DNA here is from genome assembly GCA_006226895.1 of Deltaproteobacteria bacterium. Lineage (GTDB taxonomy): Bacteria > Desulfobacterota > Desulfuromonadia > Desulfuromonadales > BM103 > M0040. The sequence goes on from SBFN01000118.1 coordinate 1,338, forward strand.
AGACAGGGTTAGTTTCGATGTTACAGAAGGCCAGAAAGGCCCCCAGTCGTCTAACGTGCGCAAAATCTAAACAAGATGTGTGTCTGTCAGCACAAGGGCCCTGCAGTCATCTGCAGGGCCCTTGTGCGTAGGGAAAAGACCCTCCAAAATCAGTCAACACTCATGAACAAATTAACCTATATTATAATTTTTTAGTTGCATTGACAGCCTGCTTTTAACCGGTAAAGTTAAATCAAACAGTGACGAAATAAGTCAGATGAAGCACGTAAAAAACCTGCAGGTTGATCCTGGTGAAACTGAAAAGTAGAGCCTGACAACTACGACAGGACCTGAATCGAGCAGCAGAACTACTTTAAAAAGTAGCAGATGCAGCAACTGTTGAACAGAGCAGTGATTCAGGGTGATTCTCGGCAGTTTCGTCACTGTTGTTTTATGCGATATGAGTTGAGATTTAAGAGAGAGAGAGTCTTACCATGGCAGGGCACTTGGACATAGAGTGCCCTGTTTTGTGCCGTTAATTCAACACCACAACTTGATCGGGTTGATGCGTATCCGGATCTGATTGATGCGGTTAGAAAGTCTACCCTTTTTATCCAGGCGCAAGAGTGAGGTTGGAGGTCGGTTTCTTTCTATGAGTTTATGAGTCCGTGATCGCCATGCGGGCGAGTTCGACAACCTCTTCCATGGGAAGGCGCGTATGTGTTTTTGCAAGGAAACCACTGCCATGAACAAAGCGGATCGCCTGATTGTTTTCTATGCCACGAAAATCAACGATTGTGTTATCACCTAAACGCAGCAACTCCCAGCCTTCACCGCGATTAGATGGGGTAATGCTCATCACGATACTCTCATCGTCCAGTAAGCGCAGATAGAGCTCCATTGCCAGCTTGGGAGACTTGTCGATGTCGCTGGCAACAGCCTTAAGGTGCTTAATCTCAATCACTTTCGCCTCAGATTTAAGCCGCTCGAGGCGCTCCATCTTACGCCCGATCAAGGCGATCATGTTTTCACCCAACGACTTCATGAGGTCGTATAGTGGATCCTGGGCATTTAAGGACTCGAGACTGGCAAAGGTCGAAAGGATGTAGCCGTCTATCGGTGACGTGGCGGCAAAGAGCACGCTCGAATCGACGCCAAGGTGTTCGGCCGTACGGTAGGGGCCACGAACGTCCATCATGCTCATATGCGGATACCATGCGAACATCAGCATGGCGGCGTCATGATGACCAAGATGCTGCATAACCAGGTGAAAAGCACAGGGCAG
>SBFN01000016.1 GCA_006226895.1 Deltaproteobacteria bacterium
CGCCAGATCCGCGGCCACATCCCAGGTCAGGCGATGGACACCACGACCACGAACCGGGTGCAGGTGCAATAGATGCTTGACGCCATGTTCAAGCAGGGCCACCTGTTCGTCGGCAGAGTAAGCAGCAAGAGCTTCAGGATCCACAGAGAGGATGGGGATGCCATTACTGATAGTAACGCCAAGGCCGCTTTGATCTTGTACAACACGTCGCCGAAAACCGAGCAGGAGATGACCGTAAAAAGGGTTCTGCTTGAGCAAGCGAACAACCGCATTCTCGAGAACCCGGGCAGGGCTCTCTGCTAGAGCCTGCCTGTTTGGAAAACTGATCAGTTCAGCGTTCATCGCTCACAAACCATAGTTTCACACGGCGCCTAACTTCTTAACTTTATACAAAATCTAAAGATTTCCCTCTAGCCACGAACCGCGTCCCACGCACCATTTCTTAAGACGCCTCGCGACTGATGCTCTCAATGGTTTCAAGGATAACGGCATCGTAGTCGTCTTTACAGAGGATCTCGGCCACTTCGGGGGTTTTCAGTAACGCCTTGACCAGACCAAACTTCAAATCACGCGGCAACGCATCGATGTAAGCAACCAGGTTCTGTTCCTGGCTCAGAGTCAGCATCGCGTCAACTTCCAGAGTCGTCACAAGATCATTGAGTGTGACCGCCTGCAGGTCATCACGTTGTTGCTTGACTTGGGCCTCGACGTCATTCCAGCCATCAAGAACCTGCCGGGCGGTTACCGGGCGTTCCTTCTGCTCACGGGACCAACGCAAAAAGCTCACTGCGGCTTCCTGCCCCACAATTCCTGCATAAATCTCCATCTCGAGGTCTGCCGGGAAACGACAGCATCGGCGCAGCGTGCTGACCATCTCCCAGGCTCGTTCGGTCGGCGCCATCTGCATGTCGATGGCAGCACCGGGCTTTGCCAGAAGATTTGGATAGGCTGAGAGAAATTGCTGGACAGTCTCATCGAACTGTTGTTCTTTGGCGTAGCGTGCCCAACAGTTGTAATCGGTTTCAACGTAAATCATCACCATGCGGTCAAGCAGGGCCTGGTCAAGAGTCGCGACCTGGTAGGTGCCATCCGGCGGATTGATGGACACCACGACCTTATGCTTCTGATCCAGCACATGGGTATGCAGACGGCGCTGTTCGCACTCGACCGGAGGCTCCACAAACTGAAAAATTGCCTGCAGGGTATCTTCCTGCTGCGCACGATTCAATTCATCACAATGCACAATTGTCGCAGGGGCATCAACGTCCGGCCACCAGGACGGTTGCGACCAGTGCATGACCTTCCCTTCCCGGTAGGGGATACCAACCAGGTCGCCGACTTCCATCTGGCCGAGACGCAGAGCGACATAGTCGCGATTTATTTCACGGCACACCTGTTTGATCCCTGCACTTTTACCAACCCCGCGATGACCAACAACGCAGGGCGTCAGATTCGTCTTGGTCAGAATCTCAGCCAAAACATCTTTCATCTGAGAGATATTCATAACAACCTCGGTTTGATAGTTTCTGTTCTAGGCATAAATCGTCAGAGTGCTTGTTTGAGTCTCCGCAGAGGTTCCCCCAATCGCCATTACGCACTCTTTTGGTAAGCTTTAAGCACGATACCCTAAAGGGAAGGAGAAAGTCCATAACGACCCGCTCTTCCCATCCTTTCATCTGAGCGCATCGGATTTGCAAGAGGACCGCTAGACCGGAAGGAATAACCTGATATTCTAAATACCATAAGATTAAAATGATTATTGTTCTCCAGGGGGCTTAAATGACACAGGAAAAAAATTACCGCCCGTCGTTCTACCTGACAATCAATGCGCTTTTTATTGCCGTCATAATCTTTATCGGAGGGATTCTTGCCTGGCACAACTACAGTGATACCAAAAAAATAATTCTGAGCGAAGTTGAGCAGGAGTATGACCATACCCTGGTTTCTTTTGCCAAAGATTTTCAACACACTTATAAACCTGTGTTCGATACAGTCGACCTGCTTTCCATGACGCCTATCATGGAGGCTTCAACCCTTGACGAGAGATTGCAGCAGTTGAATTTGATTGCTGCGGCCATGAGAAATCGCGACGAGATAGCCGGGCTGCAGGTCGGCTATGCTAATGGTGATTATTTCATTATCCGCCCAACATCATCCAGTCGGGTACGCAGCCTTTTTGATGCGCCGGACAACACGGCGTTTATGGTTGATAACATCGCGACGGATTCTGCGACCGGGCAAAGATTTCTGGAAAGACTTTTTTTTGATGAGTCAATAGCGCAAATATGGCGCAAACCTCCCGAAGCCACGGAGTATGACCCCAGAACCAGGCCTTGGTACCTTCAGGCAGTCAAAACAGATCGGGTCGCCGCTGCCGCTCCCTACCTGTTTTATTTTCTCAAAGAAATTGGCACGACCGTTTTCTACGCCCCCGCCGGCAAAAAGACGGTTATTGCCGCAGATGTCACCTTAAAGCAGCTTTCTGCGACCCTGACCGAATATCTGCCAACGCCAGGCTCGGAGATCGCCCTGCTCAGTGCTGATGGCTACGTGCTAGGCTACAACCAGCCTGAGAAAACCATTATCAAGCAAGAAGATGA
>SBFN01000015.1 GCA_006226895.1 Deltaproteobacteria bacterium
CTGACACGCGATTACGCAAAGCGTGCCTTCAAGGAGATCGGTATCGATGCCGACAAGGCTGACGTTAGCGAACTGGGCAGCATGACCTGTGCACAATGCCACTCCGAGTACTATTTCAAGGCAACCAAATGGACCGACAGCAAGGGCAACGAGAAGACCGCCAAGGTCGTTACCTTCCCGTGGCTGAATGGTGTTGCAGCAGAAGAGATGGAAGCTTACTACGATGCACGCAACTTCAAGGACTGGACCCATAAGATCAGCAAGGCTCCGATGCTGAAAGCCCAGCACCCAGGCTACGAGATAGCCAGTACCGGTATCCACTTCAAAAACGGTGTCTCATGTGCTGACTGTCACATGCCTGAAGGAAGTCATCACGTTGGCAGCCCCATGGAAAACATGGAAGAGACATGTCTGCAATGCCACGACACGGACGCAGCCGTACTCAAGGAGGTCGTAAAGACCAAGTTCGAGCGCAAGGAAGAAATGATGGAGATCGCCATGAACAGTATCGGCAAGGCGCACCTCGAAGCTGGCAAAGCTTGGGAAGCGGGCGCCACCGAAGCTGAGATGGCCGAAATCCTCCAGGACATCCGCCACGCTCAGTGGCGCTGGGATTACTCCATCGCTAGTCATGGTTCTTTCTTCCACGCTCCCGAGGAAACACTGCGTCTGCTCGGCAACGCCAATAACCTCGCCCAGGAAGCACGCCTGAAGCTGGCAAAGGTGTTGGCCAAGCATGGGGCCAGTGACTTTGTCGCTCCTGATTTCTCCACTAAAGAGAAAGCCCAGAAGCTCGCCGGTGTCCCTCTTGAAAAATTGGTTGACGAAAAAGAGGCCTTCCGCAAAGGGCTCCTGAAGGATTGGGAAAAGGCTGCAATAAAGGCCGGAAAGCTCGACCCCGCAATTAAGAAAGGGATGAGTGATAACACGTCCTACAACTAAAATGAGGACAACTCCGGTATTTGTTGCCACTGGAGTTGTTTAATCAGGCGAGGAGGGTCCCGGGACAATAGGTTCTGGGACCTTTTCTTCGTTGATTCACTTCCGTCGGGTTAATGATTGTGCAAATTCAGATAGTTGCCTTCTTAGCCTCTGAATCGAATACTCTTGCTTGAGTCTGTGAGAAAGAGCATAGATTAGAACGTCGAAAATGTTACGAACCGCAATGTTCGAAGTGTTGATGAGGGCCTTGGTGGAAAAGTGCGTGCTGGGCACGGAATCAGATCTTAAAATAAAGCTGAAGATACTGTGAACACTCCTGGAGCTGGTCAGTGAAAACTGTCTGGCTTTTTTTGTGTCTTAAATATGGTGGCGATGGGTGCTTAGCTTTTGGTCTACAGGCAATAGGTTGAGATATCGTTTATTTAAGATATATTCTAAATTCTTTTGCGTATTTTTAATCATGATTGGTTTGTTGATCGGTGCCCGTTTTAGGTCTTTATAACGAACTGTTTGTAAGGGAGGTATTCAGCATGAGGCAGAAGGTTGTTTTTCAGGGAGTTTTAACGGTTATTATAGTTCTGCTGACCGTGGGCGTTGCCCTGGCAGGATCTGATCGTCTTTCGGCAGAAACACAAGAATGTCTTGGCTGTCATGAAGGTATGCCAGGTATCGTCAGCCAGTGGGAAGACAGCGCACACTGGAATGCGGGCGTCGGTTGTTACGAATGTCACAAGGCAGAACCCGATGATGTTGATGCCATGGATCATAACGGCTTCTCCGTTGCCATTATTGTCTCCCCCCGTGATTGTGGTCAGTGTCATCCCGGGGAAACCGCAGAGCAGGAGGCCAGTCACCACGCTAAAGCCGGTGATATCCTGAATACTAAGGATGGCATGCTCGGCCAGACTATCGGTGGTGAACCAGCAGTTGCTGTCGGTTGCCGTCAGTGTCACGGTTCTCTTGTCAAAGTTAACGAGGATGGTTCTCTCGATACCAACACCTGGCCTAATACAGGGATCGGGCGTGTTAATCCTGATGGATCCAAAGGCACCTGCTCTGCCTGCCATACCCGACATCGTTTCAGCAAAGCGCAGGCCCGCAAGCCTGAGACCTGTGGCAAATGTCACCTTGGCCCTGACCATCCTCAGAAAGAGGTCTACGAGGAGTCCAAGCATGGCATCCTCTACCGTGCTTTCGAAGACAATCTGAATATGGATAAGCCGAAATGGATTGCCGGGCAGGATTACTACGATGCGCCTACTTGCGCCACTTGTCATATAAGCGCCACACCTAACCAGTCTGTGACCCACGATGTTGGTACCCGCCTGGCGTGGAACCTGCGTGCGCCGGTTTCCAAGCGTACCGAGAACTGGGAGCAGAAGCTGGCAGATATGCAGGATGTTTGCTCTGCCTGCCACAGTTCGTCTTTTGTTGAAGGTTTTTACAAGCAACTTGACAGCTTTGTCGCCCTCTACAATGATAAGTTCGCAATCCCGGCGAAAGAGATCCGTGAACTCCTGATGGAGAAAGAGGTTATCTCGAAAGGGAACTTTGATGACAAGATCGACTGGATCTACTGGGAGCTCTGGCATCATGAAGGTCGTCGTGCCCGTCATGGTGCGGCTATGAGCGGTCCTGACTACGCGTGGTGGCATGG
>SBFN01000165.1 GCA_006226895.1 Deltaproteobacteria bacterium
TCTTCTGTACCAGCTCCTGGTAAAGGTGTCGCAACAGGTCGACACACAGGCTGTCGACACGAATTTCATCGTCAAGGGTCTCTACGTTGTAATCGCTTTTGTTCAAGCCCTGAAGCAGGGGGTGGATCTCGGCTTTGGGGGTCATCGGCGTTGCTGTGCTCCTCAGAATTATTAGCTTATAACCATAATGTACTTTGTGCTCTTTTGGCAACCATATGAAATACTTTTAAAGCCTCTTTGCTGTTTACAGTCAACTGAGTGATTTGTTAACATAATAGCCAAGGAAAGTTTAAACATAAAATCTTTGTGCGACCCTGTAAGGGGTTGTTTTTTTTGGGATTACCGCGACAATGGCAAAAAAAACACCGATGATGCAAGATGCAACAGTATCTGGAGATTAAGGCTGATTATCCGGATGCGATACTATTTTTTCGCCTTGGCGATTTTTATGAAATGTTCATGGAGGACGCCGTTGTTGCAGCACGAATCCTCGATATTACCCTGACCGCTCGTAACAAGGGCGCTGCAGAAGAGATCCCTCTCTGTGGCATCCCGTTTCATAGCTGCCAACCTTATATCGCCAAACTTGTTCAACACGGACACAACGTCGCAATCTGTGAACAGGTCGAAGACCCAAAAACGACCAAAGGGCTTGTCAAGCGCGCAGTCGTCAGGGTGGTCACACCGGGGCTGGTCGTTGATACCGACACGCTTGATCCGCGCCGCAATAATTACCTGTTGGCGTTGGCTCCGATTGGCAGTGACTGCTTCGGCGTGGCCTACGTCGACATAACGACCGGTGAGTTCAAGGTTACCGAGCTTTCTGACCTGGAGAGTACCGCGGGTGAAATCCTCTCCCGGGATCCGGCTGAGGTTCTCATCGCTGAGGGTGATGCCGGGGACAATGCCGTTGACGCTTTGCAGGGTATTCTGCAGGGCCGGATTGTTAATCGACTTCCCGATTGGGCGGCTGCCGAAGACCGCGCTCGACAGGTGCTTCTGGAGTTTTTTCCTGACAGTTCACTGGAGAGTTTCGGCTGCCATACAATGCCTGCTGCAATCCAGGCGGCTGGAATGGTCCTTTACTACCTGGAAGAGACGCAGAAAGGGGCTGTTTCTCATCTGCAGCCATTGATGACCTACCATGTGCGCGACCATATGGTTCTCGATGACTTTACCCGCCGCAACCTGGAGCTTACGGAAACCTTGCACGATGGTCAACGTAAGGGCTCTCTGCTCGGGGTCATGGATCGTACGGTCACAGCCATGGGAGCGCGTAAGCTGCGGCACTGGATGACTCACCCCCTGGTTGACCAGAAACGTATTGTTGAGCGGCATGCCGCTGTCGAAGAGCTGGTTCGCGAGAGCCTCTGCCGGGATGACCTGCGCAGAGGCCTTGATGATGTTTATGACCTCGAGCGGCTCAATGGCAGAATCGCCATGGCCACCGGCAACGCCAAGGATCTGGCCGCGCTTCGTATCTCACTGGAAAAACTTCCGCAACTTATTGATCGCCTTGCGCAAGTCGAGAGTCCTCTGCTGGTGGCGCTGAGAGACAGTCTTGATACGCTGCCCGAAATGGTTGAGCTGATTGCGAAGGCGATCGTCGACGATCCTCCCTTTGTGATGCGTGAAGGTGGCTTGATTCGCGAAGGCTATCATGCCGAGCTCGATGAACTGCGCAGCATCAGCCGGGAGGGCAAAGGCTGGATTGCACGACTGGAGCAGGAAGAAAAAGAGCGCACCGGGATCCCAACCCTCAAGGTTCGTTATAACAGGGTCTTTGGCTACTATATTGAAGTCACACGCTCGCACCTGGATCGAGTCCCTGAGGATTACCAGCGTAAGCAGACCCTGGCTAACGCCGAAAGATATATCACGCCAACACTTAAAGAATACGAGGAAAAAGTTCTTGGCGCGGAAGACCGGGTTGTTGAAATCGAATACGATCTTTTTCAGGACGTCCGCAGGCAGGTTGCACTTCAGGGACAGCGCATTCAAGCGACGGCCGACAAGGTCGCCGTGCTGGATGTTTTGCTTGGCCTTGCCGATCTAGCCCATGAACACAACTACTGCACTCCGTTGATGGATGATTCAACCGAATTGCTCATTGAGGATGGTCGCCATCCGGTCATAGAGACGATGAATCTCGGTGAGCGCTTTGTCGCCAATGATGTGCATATGGATACCACGGAAAGACAGATTTTGATTATCACCGGTCCGAACATGGCCGGTAAATCAACCTTTATGCGTCAGGTCGCACTGCTCGTTTTGATGGCGCAGGTCGGCAGCCTGGTGCCTGCAAAAAAGGCACATATCGGCATTGTTGATCGAATATTCACCCGGGTTGGCGCCAGTGACAACCTGGCCCGCGGGCAGTCGACGTTCATGGTTGAGATGACGGAAGCCGCCAACATCCTCAACCATGCCACCTCACGCAGTCTGATTGTCCTCGATGAGATCGGCCGCGGAACTTCCACTTTTGACGGCGTCAGCATTGCCTGGGCTGTGGCTGAATACTTGCATGACAATGCCAGTGTGGCAGCCAAGACCCTGTTTGCCACTCACTACCATGAGTTGACCGACCTGGCGCAGACGCGCGAACGTGTGCAGAACTACAACGTTGCGGTTAAGGAATGGAACGATCAGATTATTTTCTTGCGCCGGATTGTCAAGGGGGGTGCCAGCCATTCCTATGGGATTCAGGTGGCGCGCCTGGCCGGTTTGCCTGCCGCAGTGATCGAGCGTGCCAAGGAAGTTCTGCGAAACCTGGAATCCGGTGAGTACGAAGCCGGGGCTCCGCGCCTGGCGCGCAGTAAGAATGCTGTCAAAAAGAGCGAGGCGCCTCAGTTGGGGCTCTTTGAACAGGCTGATCCGGT
>SBFN01000014.1 GCA_006226895.1 Deltaproteobacteria bacterium
GGCGTTGAGACGCCTGATACCTTCAACATCTCACTTGGGCATAAGCTGGAACGCGAAGGGGTTGTCCACGCGGCCCTGCGCCTGTTGCGTCTTGGCCTTCAACTTGGTCACGATGAAATCAGTTGGCTTTTGCGTAGCCCCTATCTCCGGGGAGGGGTTTCAGAAGCTGACAACCGGGCGAAGGTTGATCGTGAGCTTCGCCGATTGAGGCGCTTTGACTGGTCACCGTCTCGCCTGTCAAAAACACTCAAAGCTATCTCCGGTAAACACTCTGTCGCGGTTCCTGAATTTATCTCACTGCTGGGCACAGTGAATGAGAACCTTGGGCAGTCCTCCAGAAAAATGCCAGGATCCTGGGCTGAGACTTTTACCAACCTCCTGCATAAACTCGGTTGGCCCGGTTCTCGTGGTCTCTCCAGTCGTGAATACCAGGCCGTTCAACACCTTCGCGAAGCATTTGGTGAACTGGCCAGTCTAGATAGTGTCTCAAAACCAATGCAGCGTTCGGAGGCAGTCAAGGTTCTGCTACGGATGATCTCTTCGACAGATTTTCAACCGGAGGGAAGTGCAAGTACAGTACAGGTGCTTGGTGAATTGGAGGCTAGCGGACTGATCTTCGATCATCTCTGGATACTCGGGCTTCACGACTCTGCTTTGCCTCGACCTCCCAGTCCCAATCCGTTTATTCCAATCCCTGTTCAGCGACGTTATCAAATGAAGCGCTCAGACTCGGAGCGGGAAAGTAAATTCGCCGAGCAGGTCGTCTCACGTCTCTTTTCAGCGGCTCCTGATATCGTGCTGAGCTGGCCTCGCCGTGAAAAAGGAGCAGAACAGAGACCCAGCCCGTTTATTTGCCACATTGAAGAAGGTGCCATGGCCCTTGCTGACTCTTGCGCTCCGGACCTCGCCTACTGGAGAAACCGGCCCGTGCTTGAGGAATTGTCTGACTATCAGGGTCCGCCGATCTCCAGCCGCAAACCTTTTTCTGGTGGGACCGGTATCATCAAAGACCAGGCCCTTTGCCCTTTTCGCGCTTTTGCTCATCACCGCCTGCGTGCCGAGGAGCTTGATGAGCCGGACATCGGTATTGATAATATGTCCCGTGGTAGCCTTGTGCATACTGTCCTCGAACTCTTCTGGGACAAGACGGTCGATCAGCAGACGCTTCTTTCTTTAACAGAAGAAGCGCTGGTGAGCTCTTTGCGTGATGCCGTGTCCGGCGCTCTGGAGAGGCTTGAAAAAGAACGTCGCTGCGATCTTCCGCCGAGGCAAAAGCAGATAGAGCGCCGACGCTTGTTCCTGCTGGCGAGAGTATGGCTTGAGTTGGAGTCACGCCGCAAGCCTTTCCGTGTCGTTGCTTCTGAAAAAAGTCACCAGATAAAAATCGGTGATCTGTTGATTCGTACCCGAATTGATCGGGTCGATGAACTTGAGGACGGCACCTGCGCAATTATTGATTACAAGACCGGCCAACCCGATCCTCTGCAGTGGCTTGATGAACGGATCACTGAGCCCCAGCTGCCTGCTTATTGCCTCGGCATGTCGCAAGATCAGATAAGCGCGGTCATGTTTGCCGTGGTTCGCAGCAAAGAGAAAGAATCTGGCTTTCGTGGCGTGGCACGTGATCTGGAGAGCTGGCCGGGGGCTAAATCCCGTAAGCTCAGCTCTAAAATAGAAGAGAATGGTTGGCTGTCTTTTGACGATGTCTTAACTCACTGGCAGAAAAGTTTGCCTGAGCTGGGGAATGCTTTTGCGCGTGGTGAGGCGCTGGTCGATCCCGTTGATCCTGATCTCGCATGTAAATATTGTGACTTGAAGGGCTTGTGCCGAATCATGGAGAAAGTGGCAGGCTTGCAGGGGGGGGATAGCGATGATTAAGGCGCAATCACAACAACCTGCGGATTGGCGGGAGCGACAGACAGCGGTCGATATCACGCGCTCCTGCATTGTTCAGGCTCCGGCCGGTTCAGGAAAAACAGAGTTGCTGGTTCAGCGGCTGTTGGCGCTGTTGAGTACTGCTGAGGCTCCTGAAGAAATCCTCTCTATTACTTTTACTCGTAAGGCCGCCGGTGAAATGAAGCTGCGATTATTGCAAGCTCTTGAAAGTGCCTGCGATGATGACCCTCCTGTTAAGCCTCATGCTTTTGAGACGTGGCAGCGTGCTCGTGCTGTGCTGGAACGGGACCGTCAAAAAGGGTGGGAGTTGCTGAATAATCCGACGCGATTGCAGTTAACCACTATCGATAGCTTTTGCTCGCTGATAACGCGCAGAATGCCATGGATGTCACGTTTTGGTGACCAGCCAAGGGTGACAGATGATCCCACAGAGCTATACTTGTCAGCCTCTGAATCACTTCTCTCAAGGGTTGAAAATGGTGGCTCTGGCCAGGAAGCCGTAGAACGACTCTTGGTTCACCTGGATAATCGCCTGATTCTTTTGCGTGGACTGGTGGTCGCTATGCTCGGACGTCGTGACCAATGGTTGCGCCACCTCATGACAAACCAGGAACAGGACCCCCGGCAACTACTTGAGTCTTCGTTGCAACTTTATGTCACATCTTTTTTGAGTCAGGTTT
>SBFN01000158.1 GCA_006226895.1 Deltaproteobacteria bacterium
ACTCCTTTGCAACCAAGTGAAGAAGGTTCAGAGGTCAATGGGACGAAAAAAAGAAGTTTTACATTCTTCCCACAAAACCCGGAAAGAGCAAGGATAAATCTTTGCTTGCGGCTGAAGCCCCTCAATGATTTTCTGACACTTGAGTGAACCTTTCAGGCTGGCAATGTCAAACAATTTAAGCTACTTTTATGCAACTGGAATTCACCACGGAGCAGCTCTTGGCAAATTTTATCCTGATTGGGCTCTTTGTCTCACTGGGCATTCTGTTCCGCAGAATCAAGGCCTTCCCGAATGATACAGCGCAAACGCTCAACATGTTTGCACTCTACGTGTCTCTGCCGGCAGTCATCCTGCTCAAAGCACCTGGATTGTCCCTCACCGGAGAAACCGTGGTCGCGGCCATCGTCCCCTGGTGCATGCTGCTGCTTTCCGCAGCAATTATCCTGCTCCTCGCAAAGCGATGCAACTGGTCACGGCCCACAACCGGAGTCCTGATGCTGGTCGTGCCCTTAGGCAATACCTCCTTCATGGGTGTGCCGATGGTTAATGCCTTCTTCGGTGAAGCAGGTCTTACGCACCTGATCCTCTACGACCAAATTGGCACCATGTTGATCTTCGCAACCTACGGCTCAGCGATTCTTGCTTACTACAGTGGCGAGAAAAGTGGCGCAAAGATCATGGTGCGACGGGCCCTGCTCTTTCCACCCACCCTGGCGCTGGTGGCCGGGTTGCTGTTCCGCAACGTGGGCTATCCGGAAGCCATGGTGGACATCCTGCAGAGCCTATCCGGAACCTTAACACCACTCGTTATGACGGCCATCGGCTTTCAAATGACCCTACGCCTGAGACCAACCACGCTTGGTCCTCTTGGCACAGGGCTCGCCATCAAACTTCTGGTCGCACCGGCGCTGGCCCTGCTCGGTTGCCGACTCTTCGGCATCGAAAGTCTTGCTGCCGACGTTGCCATCTTCGAAGCCGGCATGCCGCCGATGGTTACAGCCAGCGCACTCGCCGCGGCTGCCGGTATGGGGGTTGAGCTTGCAGTCGCTCTGGCTGGCCTGGGTATCGTCCTGGCATTTGTCAGTCTGCCTTTGCTCTATATGTTGATTCAATATCTCTGAACTTTACGTCATCGACGACAGGCAGAAGCCGAAAAGGCTTAAAGCTTCGAATCAGGGAATTTCTTAGATTGTTGGAGCGGTAAGAATCTTACCCCTGGAACCCTATACCGGATTTATTTCAGCAAGGCATTTTCGAAAGGAAGAGGCTTGCCGACTATATCTGTCGACTGCCACATCGGCTACACGTTGAAAAGGTGTTCAGAAGAGGGTCTAGTTTTGCAGGGAATCTGAGTGCATTTAGAATTCATCTCTGGGAATATCCAGATTTCGTTTTGGAATCAGGGGAATGCAAAGCAACAGGCAAAAGAGACAGCTTGAGCATTGCTGCGCGAACACAGCGTATTGATCCTAGGCGCTGGTTTTAACTTTCCAGCGAACTTCCTGCCCGGCAAAAAAAGGCACAATCGGCTTACCGTTCGGCAAGACTATCTCTTCCGGCACAGTCCAGGTCTCTTTGACCAGTGTCACGGTTTCCTGGTTACGGGGCAGACCGTAAAAGTCTGCACCATGACGTGAGGCAAAGTCGTCCAGCTGATCAAGCACATTCAACTCTTCAAACACCTGGGTATAAAGTTCAAGGGCACTCCAGGCTGAGTAGCATCCGGCGCAGCCGCAAGCACTTTCTTTTCGATGCTTCTCATGGGGAGCGGAATCTGTACCGAGGAAATATTTGCTGGATCCAGAGGAGACTGCAGTGCGCAGTGCTTGCTGATGGGTGTCGCGTTTCAAGACCGGCAGGCAGAAGTTATGGGGACGAATCCTCCGACCAGCAGATCATTGCGGTTTAGTAGCAAATGCTGGGGAGTAATGGTTGCTGCAACATTATCAGTGGCTTGATCCACAAACTGAACGGCTTCTGTGGTTGTGATATGCTCCAACACCACTTTCAAACCGGGATAATCCTGCACGATTTTTTGTAAGTGGCGATCTATAAATACTTTTTCGCGATCAAATATATCAATGTGCGCATCAGTGACCTCGCCGTGAACCAGCAGGGGCAGACCCACCTCTTGCATCACTTCAAACACCGGAGTCATGGCTGCCAGGTCGCTGGGAGCAGCATCGGAATTTGTCGTACCACCGGCCGGGTAAAGTTTGGCGGCAACAATCCCTGCGGCTTTGGCCTGACGGATATCGTCCACGCCAGTGCCATTTGTCAAATAAAGCGTCATTAAAGGTTTAAAACTGCTACCGACGGGAAGAGCTTTTTTGATCCGTTCACGGTAGTCCAAAGCCATCTCGGTAGTCGCCACTGGTGGCACCAGGTTTGGCATTGCAATTGCGCGCTGGAAGCAACGAGCCGTGGCAGGAACCGTTTCCGCGAGCATGTCGCCATCACGTAAGTGCAGGTGCCAGTCGTCAGGCTTTTGAATGGTAATCTCTGTCATCACTGTTTTACACTTCTTTCACTTTAATGCCTGATATCCATACGGAGTTGCTCGGCAATCTGCTTAGAGCAGCGCTATCTCAACAGGCTTACAACCCAAACAAAGCCTGTAAGTCGTTAACGCAAAGGCGCGAGGGGGTGGAGAACGTCTGTGAAAAGCCACTTCCGACAAATGGCTTGATCCGTTGATCGACCTCTCGCGGCAAAAAAAAGTAACTGTTATTTTTTTTCTTTGCCAAGGTCCCTGGACCGTGTCGTTGCGGCGCCCACGGCCTCCATCATCATTGCGCGCAGGCCCCGCTCTTCGAGAACACGGATGGCGCTAATCGTGGTTCCAGCCGGGCTACAGACCTTTTCGCGTAACAACGCCGGGTGTTCGCCGGTCTCTTTCACCAGGTGAGCCGCCCCAACGACGGTCTGTACGGCCAAAGAATGAGCAATATCAAGTCGTAAACCTTCCTGCACGCCCCCTGCAGTCAAAGCTTCAATAAAGGTGTAAACAAAGGCGGGGCCGGAACCGGACAGCCCGGTCACGGCGTCCATCTGGCCTTCTTCCACCCAGAGCGCGATACCAACGGTTTCAAACAGGTGTTGGGCAACGCGATGATCTTCATCGGTTACATTCTCGCCGGGACAAAGAGCGGCAGCGCCTTGTCCGGCCAGAGCCGGCGTATTCGGCATGGCGCGCACGACGCGAGCCTGACTGCCGAGCTCGTTTTCAAGTGTTGTGGTCGTTATTCCGGCCAGAATCGAGATCAAAAGCTTGTCGTCGTTGAACGCCCCGTTCACCTCAGCCAGGACCTTTTCCAAAATCTGCGGCTTTGTGGCTAGGACAATTACGTTGCTGACTTCAACAAGAGCAATGTTGTTCTCGCTACAAGTTAAACCGTAGCGCTCTTCCATCAATTGGCGGCGTTTCTCATTCGGCTCAAAAAAGTGAAGGTCCTCGACAGGAAAACCGCCGCTCATCAAACCCTTGATAAATGCTTCGGCCATATTGCCGCCACCGATGAAACCTATTTTACCTACTGTTGTTAAAGGCACCTTTTATTTCCTTTTCCGCAGAGCAAAAACGAATCTGATTCACGTCACATTACATTCTTATAACTTATCGTAGAAACTAAGAATTCCTGAACATTTCTACAATATGGTCAAAATCGTGTCAAATCGAAAGCAGTTGCCTTTCTAGCTCTTCTATGCGACTTATCACCGCTATGGACCGTTCCACTCACATAAAAGGGTTACTGATCACTTTTACCGCAGTCGTCATACTCAGCCCGGATGCTCTCCTGGTGAGATTGATCCACTGTGATGTCTGGACCCTGCTTTTCTGGCGCTGCCTGCTAACGGGCAGTATGCAAGCGCTCTTCCTTGCGGTGATCTATCGGCAACAGTTCCTGCAAAGTTTCCGCAACATTGGCCGGATCGGGCTAATCTCTGCAGGGATCGTGACCACAGGATCCTTCTTCTTTGTCAACGCGCTCAGACACACAGCAGCGGCAAACGCCCTGATCATACTTGCGGCCACCCCCCTGTTCAGCAGCCTCCTCAGCTGGCTCTTTTTACGTGACAAAATCGCTCGTCGCACCTGGCTTGCAATTACGATCTGTTTCGGGGGCATCTTACTGATATTTTCTGGAAGCTTGCGAAGCGGCTTGCTGATCGGCGATTTACTGGCACTGGGAGCAACCCTTATGTGGGCAAGCAACCTGGTTGTCCTGCGGAAAGGAAAAGCCGTCAACATGGTCCCAGCGAATCTTCTTGGCAACCTGATGGTCGTTCCAATCACTCTTTTAGCCGGCGCTCAACCACTCTCCGTATCACCAACCGACATGGCCTACCTGATCGAATCGTCCTGCCCGTCTCCTTTACCCTGATCACCGTGGGACCACGTTTCCTGCCGGCACCAGAGGTCAGCCTTATCCTACTGACCGAAACAATTCTGGGGCCGATCTGGGTCTGGCTGGCGCTCAACGAGGTGCCGCAAGCAACAACCCTGGTTGCCGGAGCATTAATCATCTCCACCCTGGCAGTGCAT
>SBFN01000228.1 GCA_006226895.1 Deltaproteobacteria bacterium
CCGGGAACCCTGTATCGCTTCAGTCCCGAAGACGTGAAGGCTGAGGCCGTTCCGGCCGATTCGCTGCACCAGGTCGGATTGCTCGATACGCTGCGGTTGGCCGAACTGATTGATTGTCGTCCAGAGGAGGTGGTGATCATTGGTGCTCAGCCTGAGGATACAGGTTTGAAAATAGGCCTGACCGAGGCCGTGGCCGCAGCTGTTCCGCGCGCCGCAGAAATGGTCATGGCAGAAATTAGCGGCGAAGTCGCCGATAAAAATTGAGGAGAGAAACAATGGCAATAACAAGACGTAAATTCTTGAAAGGCAGCGCCGGCGCCGGCGCCGTCCTGGGTATGAGCCTGTTTGACAACCCGTTGCTGCGCAAGGCCTTTGCTACGGCAATCCAGGAGACCCCGGTGGTCTGGCTGGCCGCCGGAGCCTGTAGCGGTTGCAGCGTCTCACTGCTTAACAGCCTGGCCCCGAGGGTTCAGGATATTCTGCTCGACCAGGTCCTGCCCGGTCATCATGTAGAATTCGCCTTTCATCCAACCGTAATGGCCGCCTCAGGCGATCTTGCCATGCAGGCCATGTACGATACCGAGGAGAAACCATTCCTGCTGGTTGTTGAAGGTTCTGTCATGACAGCAGACCACGGTCGTCACTGTGAAGTCGGCGAGAAGGACGGTCACGGCATTACCGGTCTTGAGCATGTCCTGCGTCTGGGGCGCAAAGCCAAGGCCGTTATGGCTGTTGGCAGCTGCGCCGCTTTCGGCGGTATTCCTGCAGCGGACAACAACGAAACCGGCTCCCGCGGTGTCGTTGATGTCTTCAAAGAAAACGGCATCACCACCCCGACCATCAACCTGCCCGGTTGCGCAGTTCATCCCGACTGGTTTGTCGGCACATTGGCAGCGGTTCTGCTCAGCGGCCCCGAGGGCGTCAAGGTAGATGAACACAGCCGTCCGGAGATGTTCTACAGCAAGCTGATTCACGACAACTGTCCGCTGCGTGGTCATTTCGATGCCGGTCGATTTGCCCAGGCTTTTGGTGAACCTTACTGTCTCTACAAGCTTGGCTGCAAAGGCCCTGTCACTCACGCCAACTGCCCGGAGAAGAAGTTCAACAGCGGCACCAACTGGTGCATTGATAACCGTCATCCTTGCAACGGCTGCGTCGAGCCGGAATACCCATATGTACAATCGATGTGGAATACCGTGCCGATCCAGGAGGTGACTCCGCCTGTGGCTTACCCACCGATAAACACCGACCAGACCAGCAAGCTTGATGTGACCCCGGGTTACACAGCTCTGGCTGGACTGGCAGCAGGTTCTGCCGGAATGCGCATTCTCGGCCAGCGCGATAAGAACGAACAGGGCCAAGACAACAGCAAGGAGGAATAAACGATGGATATCAGTCGTCGTAAATTCCTGCAGATCGGAGCTGTCGCCAGCGGCAGTGTGGTCTGTGCCGGGGTCAAGCCGGCCTCAGCGCGTGATCTTCGCGAACCGAACCCGGAATGGCTCGGTATGCTTAATGACACCACACGCTGCATAGGTTGCAAGGCTTGTCAGGTCGCCTGCAAAAAGGAAAACAAGCTGCCGAAGGAGAGTACCCTCAATGAGGCTGCCAATGTTGGTCGCGACGTTTATGATGCGCCGAGGGGCTTGTCCGACCGCACCTACACCTTGATCAAGATGCAGCAGGCCAAAGAAGGAGGCAAAGCCACCTTCGTTAAGACCCAGTGTATGCATTGCAGCGAGCCTGCATGTGCCTCTGCGTGCATTGTTGGCGCATTGAAGAAGCAGGACAATGGTGCCGTTGCATACGATTCCAAACTCTGCATGGGTTGTCGTTACTGCATGGTGGCCTGCCCGTTCAGCGTGCCGCAGTTCGAGTGGCAGAACGCTATTCCTTCGATCAAGAAATGCACCTTTTGCCGCGAGACAAGGCTCAAGGAGGGCAAGCCCACAGCGTGCAGCACGGCCTGCCCGGCAGGCGCGATCACTTTCGGTAAGCGTACCGAGCTGATCAAGATTGCGCGCCAGCGTATTGAGGAGGACCCTGAGCGTTACCAAGATCACGTTTATGGTGAAAAGGAAGTCGGAGGTACGGGAGTGCTTTACCTCGCTCGTCCGAAGATGCAGTTTGCCTCTCTTGGCCTGCCGGCGTTCGAATACCGAACCGTGGCCGGGTTGACGGAGAGTATCCAGCACCGGATCTTCCAGTACTTTATCCCGCCTGTTGCCGTGTATAGCGTCCTTGGAGGCATCATGTACTACAATCAGCGCCGCAAGAAGAATGGTGGTGAGGAAGGAGGCAGCCATGAATAAAGCGGCACCTTTAAATTATAATTTTTTCACGCCAAACGTCTGGTTGCTGATCTTTTTTATGGGCACAGGGGCGATCTTTGCTTTTTTTCGTTTCTTCTACGGTTTCGGCAGTGTCACCAACCTGAATGCTGCCTATCCTTTTGGTATCTGGATCGCTTTTGATGTTGCCTGCGGCGTTGCCCTCGCTGCCGGTGGTTTCACCACGGCGGCGATTGTCGAAATCTTTGGTCGCGACAAGTATCACGCCTTGGTGCGTCCGGCGATATTGACGGCTTTTATCGGCTATTTCCTGGTCGGCCTGGCGGTCTTCTTCGACCTCGGCAAGTACTACAATATCTGGCATGCCCTAGTGTACTGGAACGGCACTTCGGTGCTCTTTGAAGTTGCCTGGTGTGTCATGCTTTACTTGACCGTTCTCGGCATTGAAAATATCCCGGTCGTGGTGGAGCAGTTCAAGGGCAGGGTTAACCTGCCGGGACAACTGGCGTCCTTCAACCGGCCGTCGGAATGGTTGCTTGGTCAAGCTGATAATATCCTCAACAGGACCATGGCGTTCTTTGTTATCGCCGGCGTAGTGCTCTCTTTTGGTCACCAGTCGTCGCTCGGCACCATGATGCTGATCGCGCCGTATAAGCTACATGACCTCTGGTACACGCCACTGTCGCCGCTCCTCTTTTTGACCTCGGCTGTAAGTGTTGGTCTGCCGATGGTCATCTTCGAGGCTTCTCTGGCAACCGTACTTTTCAAGCGCGAGCCGGAAACGGAACTGCTTGCTGATATTGCCAAATACATTCCCATGTTCCTCGGCACCTATCTGTTGTTGCGGATCGGTGACCTGGCTTACCGTGGTGTGCTGGCCCAGGCCTTTGACGGTAGCGTCCAGGGGAATTCTTTCCTGGTTGAATTCGCCTTGTTTGCTGTTCCTTACTTCATGCTTAAAAGACGTAAGATCCGTCGTAATGCACTCAAGCTCTTCCTCTGCGCGCTGTCGGTCATCCTTGGCGTGGTCCTGAATCGCTTCAATGTCTTTTTGATCGGTATGGATATGGGGCCGGAATTCAACTACTTCCCATCGGTCGGTGAATTCGCGGTTACCTTTGCCTTTTTGGCCTTTGGAGTCTTTATCTACAGGATGGCTGTAAACTACCTGCCAATCCTTGAAGAGCAGTAAATTTTTTCGTTCCACAGCAGGATCATCCGACCTCTCTCCCGGATTGATCGGCTTTCTCAGGACCCGCCAGCAGGCGGGTCCTGATTTTTTAGGGGGAGCATGTATACATCATGAGGAAGTGATGATTAAAAATCGCCATGATCTTGATTTAGCGCATCTTTTTTCGTATACAATCGCCTCCTAGAGCTTGACTCATATTTATGTCGTCACGTAGACTGAACCTCGGTGGTCAGTATCAGCTGTCCAGTAAAAATACCTGTCGAGGTTTCCCCCTAATGCGTACCACTCAGGCGCCGACTAGCGCCGCAGCAGAAGCTTCCACTTGGCGTGCTCTCAGCCGGGCGGAGATAGATCTTTTTGTGCGTTCAATGATGACTGCCTACGAAGTGGTCGGCGTGCAGAAAAAGCATGGTCGCATGACCATGGACAAGGTCGAAGACCCTTCCGCGCTCTGCTTGGAATTTCCTCCACAGGTGCACTCGCCTAAAAAATTTCTCTTTCCCAACTGGCAGAAACTATTTCGGTTCAGTCTCGGTGGCAAGGTCCACCTCGAAGCGGACAAGGCCGCCGTGCCGCGCGTCATCTTCGGTATGCATCCATGTGATCTGCACGCGGTCCAGGTTCTTGATGACTGCCTGTTTGAAGGCGAGGCAGACAGCGTCTATCTCTCCAAACGTGAAGCGACTCTGCTGATCGGCGTTGACTGTTTGCCCGATGAACACTGTTTTTGCAGCAGTGTCGGCACCGACCGGACCGCCAGCGGTTTCGATCTCTTCTTCCATCGTGCCGCCGAAGGATACCTGGTGCAGTCGGGGACCGAACGCGGCGAAGCCCTTTTGCGCCGTCATGCTCCCCAGGTTGCCAAGCGTGAAGAAGAAGCGCCGCTGCCTTTGCAGGTCAAGCCTTGTGAGCAGAAGCTTGATTTTGCCGTTGATGCTTTAGCGCCTTTGCTCGGTGATGTTTATGACCACCATCTCTGGCAGGAAATAGGTGGTCGCTGTCTCGGTTGTGGCGCCTGCACCCTGCTTTGTCCCACTTGTTACTGCTTTAATGTCGAAGACCGGATGGACGATGACCTGACTGGTGGCGAGCGGGTGAGAACCTGGGACTCCTGTCAGTTCGATCATTTTACGCGGGTTTCCGGCGGCCGGGATTTTCGTTCCGACCAGGCCGACCGGCAACGTCACAGGTTCTTCCGCAAGTACAAGTACCTATGGGAAAAACATGAACGCACGGCTTGCGTCGGCTGCGGGCGCTGCAGCCGCGAATGCCTGGCCCACATTGGACCGGTCAACGTACTCAACCGGCTCTTCGTTGAAGAAGCCAGTCCGGAACTTAAAGCGCTGCCGGCGAATGAATACCAGCCCGATATGGTCGAGATTGTCTCCGTGGATGACCTCACAAGTCAGGACAAGATGTTTCGTTTGCGATTAAACAACCCGATTCGTTTCACCCCCGGCATGTTTGTCGCCATCTCGATCTTCGGCCTCGGTGAAGCGCCCTTCACCATCGCATCCTCGCCTTCCGATGATATGCATGTCGAAGTGGTGGTGAGAGCCAAGGGAGCCCTGACCCGGGCCCTGCATCGTTTGCAAATCGGCGACAGTGTCGGTATCCGCGGGCCCTTTGGCCATGGCTTCCAGGTTGATGCTTTTGCCGGTCGTGATGTGCTGCTGGTCGCTGGCGGCCTAGGCCTGGTGACGCTGCGTTCCCTGCTCTTGAGCCTGCTCGCAGAGAGACAGTCTTTCGGCACGATCCAGCTGCTCTATGGCGTGCGCAACATGGACCAAATGCTCTTTCAAAACGAGTTGCTCGAATGGCACGGCAGCAACCTGCTAGACTGTCGTTTCGCCATCAAGGAGCCCGGCAACAGCTGGGGCGTACCCACCGGAGACATCACCCATCTCTTCCGAAACCTGGATATGCACCCGCAACGCACCACTGTAGCGGTCTCCGGACCGGCCGGGATGTACCGCTTTATCAATCCCCTGCTGCTGCGGATGGGCGTGGACGAAGAAATGCTATTTCTCAACCTGGAACGACACATGAAGTGCGGTCTTGGTAAATGTGGCAAGTGTCGCATTAATGACGTCTGCGTCTGCGAAACCGGGCCAATCTTTCCCTATAGCGAAGTCAAACATCTGAAAGAGGCGATTGAGCGATGAAGCCGCGGGTCGGATTTTTTGATTTCACCGGTTGTGAAGGTTGTCAGTTGACGATTCTCAATCTGGCCGAAAAACTTCTGGATGTGCTCGATCTGGTCGAGGTCGTTGAGTTCCGCGAGGTGCAGAGTCATTGCAAAGAAGAGCTCGACATTGCTTTCGTTGAGGGGAGTATCTGTCGACCTGACGAAGAAAAACGCCTGCGACTGATTCGCACCAGAAGCAAAAAACTGATTACCCTGGGCGCCTGTGCGGATCTGGCCGGTATCAATATCGCCCATGAAGAGGCTGACGGTGCAGAGTTGGCCATGGCGGTTTATAACAGCGACAGCGAGCATCTTCAGGGCGGTCAGGCTCGTCCCGTGAGTGCCATTGTGCCGATTGATGGCCGGATTCCCGGATGTCCGGTCGATGGTCAGGAATTCCTTTCCATCCTTCATGCGCTCCTGCTTGATCGTCCAACAAACCTGCCGGCCTTCTCTCTTTGCGTCGAATGCAAGCTCGCCGAGTTGCCCTGTACTTTTGAGCAGGGGATCGTCTGTCTTGGTCCGGTGGTTCGGGCGGGGTGCAACGCGCTCTGTATTGAAGGTGGCGATCGCTGCCGCGGCTGTCGTGGCCTGGTCGATAATCCACGGGAAAGTTCTTATCAACGCGTGCTGGAAACGTTTAACCGCAGCGTCGATGATATTTTAGAGGAATACCGCACCTACAACCTGCGGATTGATGAAGAATAATGAAAGTTCAGGTCCCTTATCTCAGCCGTATTGAAGGTCATGCGCACCTGGTTGTTGACACCAAGGCCGGAGAGGTCGTGGAATGTCAGCTCGAGGTGGTGGAGACACCACGCTTCTTTGAAAAACTGTTGGTCGGGCGACATTACTCCGAGGTTGCCGGTTTGGCTTCACGGATCTGCGGAGTCTGCTCTCACTCCCACACATTGGTTTCCCTGATGGCCACTGAGCGGGCTTTCGGTATGGAAATCAGCGAACAGGTCACCAGTCTGCGCCGCCTGCTGATGTACGGCGAGGTTCTGCAAAGTCACCTGTTGCACCTGTACTTTATGGCCGTGCCTGATTACCTGGGGGTGAACAGCCTGCTGGCTATGGCGCAGTCCCGCCGTGACCTGGTTGCCAGGGCTTTACGCTTGAAAAAGCTTGGCAGCGACATTTGCGAAGTGATCGGAGGCAGACCGGTACACCCGGTAACAACCTGCGTCGGTGGCTTCCACCGCTTCCCCGAAGCGAGTGAGCTGCAGCGTTTGCGTCGTCATCTTTCCAAAGCGTTGCCGGACCTCGAGCAGACAGTGGAGTTGATTGCCGGGCTCGATTGGCCGGACTTCTGCCACCAGGCCGAGTGCCTGGCGTTGCATGATAGTGATGGTTACCCGCAATTTGGCGACACCCTGATTTCGAGCGCCGGTCTACAGGTCCCGAACGATTGTTACCGGGAGATGATCCGCGAATATGTGGTGCCGCATTCAACGGCCAAGCATGCCCGGATCAACGACGAAACCTATATGGTCGGCCCGCTGGCCCGTTTGCGGCAGGGATCTTTCACCCCTGGCCCGCGAGGTCGCCGATTTACAAGGCCTCTCGCCCTCAACCAGTAATCCCTACCTCTCGCAAGGCGCACGCCTCGTCGAAGTGCTGCACTGTGTCGAGCAATCGATGCACCTGATTGATCATCTTCTGCTGGAGGGTCTTGAATACGAAGAACCGGTTGTAACCTGCAAGGCGAGAGAAGGGGTGGCGACGCTGGAAGCTCCGCGGGGTGTCCTGTTGCATGCCTACAGTTATGACAAGGCGGGTTTTCTTACTTCCGCGGATTGTGTCATTCCTACGGCGCAGAACCTGGCCAATCTTGAGATGAACCTGAGAGCTAGAGTGCCGCAGATCATTGATGAAGAGCCGGACATCTTTCAATCAGAGCTGGAGAAGCTGGTACGAGCCTACGATCCCTGCTTGAGTTGCTCGACTCACTTGCTGACGATTGAAAGACTCTGATGTGTTGCTTTAAGAGTAGAGCTTAAATCTAAGAACAAAGCGCGAACGGCCGCAGTCCGGTCCGCTCCTTTATCTCCCGGAGACCATATCGCTGCAGCTGTAACCGAAGTCTTTGATAGCCTTGCAGACACCGAGAGATCGTAGCGCTCCGGCATGGCTGAAGTCCTTGATGTAGCCGGTAAACTGCACATCGTTCCACTTGGGGTGGCCTGTCTTCTTAAGCTCGTCCTTGTTGCTAAGCAGGGAGTAATGCACCGAGCTGACAAGATCGTTTGCCAACCCCTCCTCCTCCTGAATCATGGTGGCCAGAACTGAACGGACTGCAAAGACCTCCACGTCCCTCTTTAACCAAGGGTAGTCTTCAGGCCCCAGACTCGTCCACGAATAGAAGTTTGAGGATTTTTTAAAGCGAGGCAGCGCCACCAGGTCAAGTCCGGTCTGCTCGACCAGCAACGGGTAAGGCTTCCCTGCAGTAACGATAACCAGTTCAATTGCTCCGTTCCTGAGCTCGTCAAATGCGCTTTCATAGTCCTTGTGGGTGTAGCTGAACTGTTTATCGTAGACGTCTTCAATAACGGCAGCCGTCAGGCATGACCCGCCGTTTTCCGGGCCACATCCAACCACAAAACTCTGCTGCTTGGCAAAGTCGAGTTCCTTGCCTCTGGCTTTTATGACATGGACCTCTTCGCTGAACAGGGGCATCACAACGTGGATGTCCTCGTTTATACTGACCCCGGTATTGCGATAGAGGTTCTCTGCCGCCTTCGCAAAGGCATCGATCTGGAAGATGGCAAATTCAGTATCGCTGTTGAACAGTGCGACGATATTCTCCCATGACCCCTGTGAGGGTAGAACTTGCAGGTGGACTCCTGAAGGGGCAGTGACCAACGAAGTCTCCTGCCCGATCTGGTAGTAAGTCCCCTTCTCCGGGCCGGTCATCAGGCGCAGCTCAACGGCTTGAGAGGATGTTGCCCAGAAGCAGAAGAGCACTAGCGTCAAAAAAAGTTTTTGCATAAGAAACCACCCAGAAAAGATAAAAGATGTGTCGCGACTTAACTTCATGTGTTGTACGTAAGGCGTATCGTGCTACTGCTTTATATGACACCGCGCGCAATGACTCCGGGCATCAAAGGCACGCTCGCCGTTATGACAGACCCCGCAAAGCTTGCCAGCGTAAATATCATCCATAGTCACCTCAACGGTTCCCTGCTTCATTCTCGGAAACGTTGCCTCGTTGTGGCAGCCCTTGCATTTTTGGCCCGCCTCCCTGTGCAATGCGCCGTCAAAGGTCACAACGCCCATGGGGCTTTTGCTGAATTCAAGGGTCTTTTCTGCCGGCACAGCCAGGGCCATACGGGTGCTTAAGAACAGGACCGTCACAATGAGAAACGCTAACTTTTGCATGGTTCTTCTCCTTGAAGCCAAGGTCTTGATTGCTATCGTCGGGGGCCTTGATTTTAGTCAA
>SBFN01000093.1 GCA_006226895.1 Deltaproteobacteria bacterium
AATTTCAGATAAATTCGGATGAAAAATTAAAGCTCATCCATATCAAGCCGGAAAAAATCCTTAGCCTCGGGTGTCTTCTCCTCGAGCGCATAACGAACCGGTGCGGTGTTGGGCGCGAAAGCCTCGATCACAATGTCCGGGCTGTCTTCGGGAGCAAGCAGGCCGGTGAGTGGATCAATGGGCCGAAACTGGATGCTGTCCGGGACAGGAAAATGTTCAACCGGCATATCCCTGGTAGCCTCGGTCATGAAGGTCATGAATGCGACCCAGGCGGGAGCCGCTGCTTTGGAGCCGGTTTCTTTCTTGCCGAGCGGACGTTCCAGGTCGTAACCGACCCAGGAGACGGCGAGCAGCTGGTTGACGTAGCCGATGAACCAGGCATCTTTAAGATCGTTGGTGGTGCCGGTTTTGCCGGCCGTTGGACGCTTCAAGCTTTTAGCGCGCCAACCGGTCCCTTTTTGCACGACACTCTCAAGGAGGTTGGTGGTCAGGTAGGCTGTTTCGGGGCTGATAACGCGGTTGCGGGATTGACCGATCAGCTTCTGACCACTCATCGGTCCGGCCGGGAAGTCTGCCGGGTCGTTCGATTCAATCACCTTGCCATCACGATCGAGAACCTTGTTGATATAAGTTGGCGCTACGCGCACCCCACCGTTAGCGAGCACCGAGTAGCTGCGTGCCAGTTCCATCGGGGTTAACGCCGAAGAGCCTAGACCAAGAGTCAAGTCTTCGGCGAGATCCGATTCAATGCCTAGTTTGCGGGCATAGTTGGCTGCGTAGCGGACGCCGATGTCCTCCAGAATTTTTATGGTGATAACGTTGTACGATTTGGCCAAAGCGGTACGCAAAGGAACTGGCCCGTAGAAGCGTTTTGAATAGTTCTTCGGCTTCCATTCCTTGATTTCACCACTCTCAAGACGTTCCTTGTAGATCAAGGGTGTGTCGAGAATCACGGTGGCCGGCGTATAGCCTTTGTCGAGAGCCGATGCGTAGATCAGGGGCTTCATCGCCGAACCGGGCAGGCGTCGGGCCTGAAGCACGCGGTTGAACTGACTGGTGCGAAAGTCGTAACCGCCGACCATGACCTTGATCTGCCCGGTGTGCGGATCCATGGCCAGCAGGGCGCCCTGGGCTTGTGGTTCCTGCTCAAGACTTAGTTGCCAGGGTTTTTCTTCGGGAGCATTAAGGATGCGCACCTGGATCCTGGAGCCGATCGGCAGGCGGGTGGTTTTTTCCTTAGCGTTGCCGCTTGCTGTTTCGGTGCGCTTGACCAGATGGATCGGGCCGGCCCATTCCGTTTCCTTGAGAGAGATGCGCCCTTCACGGTCGGCAAAGCGTAGGTGCAGGTTCTTTTTATCGGAACCACTGACGACGGCCTCTATGAAAGTATTAACCTGTGGTGTCTTTTTGGCAAAGGACTCAACCTGCTCGCTCAGGAAAAGCTCTTCTTCTTCAGGGGTCAAAACAGCGAGTGGACCGCGGTAGCCCCGGCGTTTGTCATGATCACGCAAGTTGGCCTGTACTGCCGCCTGAGCCGCAAGCTGCATCTGCAGGTTCATACTGGTCTGTACTTCGAGGCCACCCCGGTAAAGTTGTTCTTCACCGTAGGTGTCTTCAAGGTAGCGACGAACCTGCTCAGTAAAGTAAGCCGCGTTGGTCAGGTGTTGATTGATGCGCGGGCGAATGACGAGCTCTTGCGCCGCGGCCTGGTCCGATTCTTCCTGGGTGATGAAGCCCTCGCTGACCATACGGCCCAGAACGTAAACCTGCCGTTCCTTGGCGCGCTCATAATGACGATAAGGGGAATAGCGACTGGGAGCTTTCGGTAAGCCAGCGAGAATACTGCACTCGGCGAGAGTCAGGTCCTCGACGTCTTTGTCGAAATAGTTCTCGGCAGCAGCCTGCACGCCGTGAGCGCCATGACCGAGAAAGATCTGGTTGAGGTAGAGGTAGAGAATTTCTTCCTTGGAGAGGCGCTTTTCCATGCGATAAGCAAGAATAGCCTCTTTAAACTTACGCTTGAATTTGCGCTCCGGGGTCAGTAAAAGACTTTTCGCTACCTGCTGGGTGATGGTGCTGCCGCCCTGAACAATGCCGCCCGCTTTAATATTCTTGATCGCTGCCCGGATAATCGAAACGATGTCGATGCCCTGGTGTTTGAAGAAATTTGCATCTTCCGCTGCAACAAAGGCCTGAACCAGTTGTTTCGGCATCTTCGACACTGGCGCGATGATCCGGCGTTCTTCGAAAAGTTCGGCGATGACCGAGCCATCGTCGCTGAGGACGCGGGTGACAATTGGCGGGCGATAGTCTGCAAGGGTATCGACCTTGGGCAAAGACTTGGAGATGTAGAAGTATGCGCCGACCGGTAGCAAAATGGAGAGCAGCAGGCCAAGGAGACCCAGCCCCAACAGGGTTCGGGTGAGAATGGCAAGCAATGATTTTTTCTGTTTGTTTTTCGGTTTGTTTTTCTGTTTTGGCATATAACCCTCGATTGATCCCGATATCTCTACTTGAAGAGGAGACATCCTCTTCCCATAAGGGTGTAAGATACAGGTAGAACGGACTTTTCTACCATAGCACTTCCCTTTACGGCAACACTTTTGCCGGTTTAACAGGCCTCTGCGCTATGCTATAGTTAACAGCTGTACAAAAGAGAGACTAAAAATTGAAAGGTCCACGAAACCTTTAAAGGAGATCCTTTGCCTGTTACAGATTTTCGTCGAAACAAGATAGTCGCAACGGTTGGTCCGGCCAGCTGCAGCAAAGAGATGCTGCTGGCTCTGATGGAGGCAGGGGCCGATGTCTTCCGCCTTAACTTTTCTCACGGCCAGCATGACGCTTTAACCGAAACGGTGGCCTTGATCCGGCAGATCTCACGGAATCGCAGACGCGCTGTTGCCATTCTCGGTGACCTGCAGGGGCCTAAAATTCGTACCGGGATGATGCGCGGCGATGTCATGACCCTGACCAGTGGCGAACGTGTAGTGATTACCACGGCCGATGTGATGGGAGAGGATGGTGTTATCCCAACTTCTTACCACGCCCTGCCGCAGGATGTGAGTGATGGCGACAGAATCCTTCTGGATGACGGCTTGCTGGAGCTTCAGGTTGAAAAGATCAGTGGCGAACACGTGCATTGCCGTGTGATTGTGGGGGGGCAGCTGAAAAATCGTAAAGGCATGAACCTGCCGGGCGTCGCCGTCTCAGCACCCGCTCTTACTGAAAAAGATCTGGCCGACCTTGAGTTCTGCATAGAACAGGAGCTTGACTACCTGGCCCTCTCCTTTGTGCGCACGGCAGCCGAAGTCATCGAGCTCAAAAACCTCCTCGCCCAAAGAGAGGCGTCAATTCAGGTGATCGCCAAGATTGAGAAACCGGAAGCGGTGGAAGCTTTTTCTGAAATCCTCGCAGTGGCCGACGGCATCATGGTGGCGCGCGGTGATCTGGGTGTGGAAATCAATTCGGAAAAAGTGCCCCTGATCCAGAAGCATATCATCCGGCAGTGTAACCTGGCCGGTAAGCCGGTTATCACAGCAACCCAGATGCTGGAGAGCATGGTCAGTAACCCGCGTCCGACCCGCGCCGAGACGTCCGATGTCGCCAATGCCATCCTTGATGGTACCGATGCGGTCATGCTGTCAGCGGAAACCGCTTCGGGAAACTACCCCTGTGACGCGGTGGAGATGATGGTGCGGGTTGCCGTCGATGTAGAGCGAGACCCGCAGCTTAAAGAACAGTTTTTTCATCCCCTCTCAGAACAGAGCAGCACACCCAGCCTCACCGAATCAATTGGCCAGGCCGCCTGTCGCGTGGCTGAAAACGTCGGTGCCGCAGCCATTCTGGCTTTCACCCAGACCGGCAGTACGGCCGCCTTGGTCGCCAAGTATCGGCCGCCCATGCCGGTCTATGCTGTGACCCCGACCCTGGCGGTTCGTCGACGCATGGCGCTCTATGCCGGTGTGCGCTCTATCCGCGTTGATATCGAAGGCGATACGGAAGCGCAGATCCGCTCGGTGGATGCGGCGGTTCTGGAAGCCGGAGTTCTTGGCAAGGGAGATATCGTAGTGATTACCATGGGCAGCCCGCTTTCTGACCCCGGCACCACCAACCTGCTTAAGGTTCACCAGCTTGGCAGTTGACGGGAACGCCTGGAACGCGTGACACGGAACGAGAAAATAAAATGAATAAAAAAGCAGTGGTTCTTTATAGCGGCGGTCTTGATTCAACGACCTGTATGGCGATCGCCAAAGCGGACGGTTTTGAGCCCTACGCGATGAGCTTTGCTTATGGTCAACGACACACCATCGAACTGGAGAAAGCTCGCGAGTATGCACCAAAGATCGGTGCAGTAAAACACCAGGTGGTGGAGATTGACCTGCGCCAGTTCGGAGGGAGTGCTTTGACCGCTGATCTTGATGTTCCAAAAGACCAGAGCTCAACAGATGATATCCCCATCACCTATGTCCCGGCCAGGAACACCATCTTTCTGAGCTTTGCGCTGGGTTGGGCGGAAGTCCTTGGTGCCAGTGATATCTATGTCGGCGTTAACGCGCTGGATTATTCCGGGTATCCGGATTGTCGCCCTGAATTTATCAGCGCTTTTGAAAATATGGCCAACCTTGCCACCAGGGCAGGTGTCGAGGGTGACCAGCCCTACACAATACATTCGCCATTGATTCAACTCAGTAAGGCGGAAATTATTCGCACCGGTCAGGATCTCGGCGTTGACTATGGCTTGACGCACTCCTGTTATGATCCGACCCCGGCAGGAATTTCCTGCGGGCGCTGCGATTCCTGCTTTTTGCGCTTGAAAGGTTTCCGCGAGGCGGGCTTGGAAGACCCGATTGATTATGTAACGCGGGGCGCGTAGCGCGTTGCGAGAAAAGGTAAAAAAATGAATCAAACAAAAAAAGGTCAGGGTTCTTCGCACCACGCGCCCCATGCCCCGCGTCCCGCCGACAGCGCAGCTGGCGGTATGCCTGACATGCAGAAGAGCCACGACGATCGCAACATCGCCATCGACAAGGTTGGTGTTAAGGATATCCGCTACCCGATCGTCGTCATGGACAAGAGCAAAGAGCAACAGCAGACGGTTGCTCGCATCAACATGTATGTTGACTTGCCCCATCATTTCAAGGGCACCCACATGAGTCGCTTCATCGAGATACTCAACCAGTATCATGGCCAGGTCAGTATCGACCGCATGAACACCATGCTGAGTGATATGAAGACGCATCTTGAGGCCAGTTGTGCCCACCTCGAACTGGAGTTTCCGTATTTCATCGAGAAGCAGGCACCAGCGTCCGGAGCGCGCAGCTTGATGGAGTACCAGTGCAATATGACCGGCAGTCTCGGTGAGGATTACGATTTTGTGCTTGGCGTCACGGTACCCATGACCTCGCTTTGCCCCTGTTCGCGGGAAATCAGCGAACGTGGTGCTCACAATCAGCGCAGCGCCGTGACCGTTGAGATCCGCTATACCGATCATATCTGGTTGGAAGACCTGATCGAGTGGGTGGAAGAGTGCGGCAGCGCGCCGGTCTACGCTCTGCTTAAACGCGATGACGAAAAAGCCCTGACCGAGATGGCCTACGACAACCCGATGTTCGTTGAAGACGTAGTGCGCGCGGTCACTCAGCGGTTACTCAAGGTCCCCGAGATCACCTGGTTCAAGGTTGCCTGTGAGAATTTCGAATCGATTCACAATCATTCTGCCTATGGCCAAGTGGAACGGACCAGGTCCAAATAGGTGGATAACCCTGTGGAAAAGGTGGATAACTCGTTAAGTAGCAACATTTTTAATCATTCTGGCCCGGTTATCGGCCTGTTTGCCAAAGAGCCGGTTGCGGGTCGTGTCAAGACCAGGTTGTCTCCAGCCTTAACGTCAGAGCAGGCCTGTTGGTTCTATCAGACCTCACTGTGCGAGACGGTGCATCGTCTGCTCGCCGCGAACGTGTCGCTGGTGCTCTGCTACGACGGACGACGAGAATGGTTCGCAGAAGCCTTTCCGGGGCTACCGCTACTGGCACAAGTTGGTGATAATCTCGGCGACCGCATGAGCAACGCTGTGCAGGAACTCTTTCGTCACCTTGACGGGCCGGTTCTGCTGGCGGGTTCTGACAGCCCCGATTTACCGCTCAACCTGCTTGAACAGGTTTTGCAGGCCCTCGACGAAAAGGACGTGGCCACTATTCCCTGTCGTGACGGCGGTTATGTGGTCGTCGGTCTGAGGCGGTCGACCACAGAATTGTTTGCCGGCATCCCCTGGAGCACCTCAGCGGTGTTGCAGGCAACCCGGCAGACCTGTCGGCGGCTCGGCTTGAGCTACGCCGAAACAGAAGAGTGGTACGACCTGGATGAAATTGATGATCTGCGCCAGCTGGTAATACGCTCTCCAGAATCGGCGACCGCCCGTCATCTTCTTGCCGAGCTGCAAGACCGGCTATAAATACAACGGCAAGTCGGTTGACTTGCCGTCAGCGCTACCCGATAATAACCGCTGATAAGGTTGGTCTCTTGCTGGTGCCAGCCTCACATCCCGTAAGCGTAAGGAGAACTCCCTTGGAATTGGTTCTTAATGCCGGCCCGGTCGTCAAGCTGGTCCTCTTGATTCTGGTTTATTTTTCCGTGGTTTCCTGGGCCATTATTTTTTACAAGCAGCTGGTTATTCATCGTGCGATTGGTGACTCGGAGCGTTTTCTCGATTTTTTCTGGTCGAAAAAAAGCTTCGATACCATCGGCAAGGGCCTGAATGACTATCGGCATTCACCTCTTACGGTGTTGTTTCGTGAGGTCTACAGTGAGCTGGCCCAGAACCGTCGCCAGAGTGAAGGCCAGGAAGATGACACCCTGGTGGCAGACCTCGGCGAGCAGGAACGGGTGGCCCGTGTGTTGCGGCGCTCCACGACGTCAGAGACCCAACGCCTGGAAAAATATCTCTCTTTTCTTGCCACCACCGGCTCGGCAGCGCCTTTCATCGGCCTGTTCGGTACGGTCTGGGGGATCATGGATGCCTTTCACGGCATCGGGACAAGTGGCAGCGCTTCGCTGGCTGTCGTCGCTCCGGGTATTTCGGAAGCTCTGGTCGCGACGGCAATCGGCCTGGTCGCAGCGATTCCGGCGGTTATCGGTTACAACCACTTTGTTAACAAAATCAATGTTTTGATTGGCGAAATGGATAATTTCTGCCAGGAGATGTTGAACATTGTCCAGCGCATGAGCCGGGGCCGTTAATATGGAAGTTGGTCAGAACAGCAATCGCCGGCGCTCGGTGCTGGCCCAGATCAACGTGACACCCTTTGTCGACGTGTCATGCTGGTCCTGCTGATCATTTTCATGGTCACGGCACCGATGATGGAAAAGGGAGTGGATGTTGCCTTGCCCGAAATTGAAAACGCACCGAATCTGACAGCGGTCAAAGAGCCTCTGGTGATTACCGTAACCCGCAAGGGTGAAATCATGGTCGGCAAGAGCAGCGTCGCTGATGCGGTCAAGCTGACTCCGGTGTTGCAGCAGGTCTTAAGTGAACGAGAAGACAAGGCCGTTTACCTGGAAGCCGACAAGGCGGTGCCTTACGGCAAGGTCGTCAAGGTTATGGCTGCGATCAAGCGCGCCGGAGTTGCCAAGCTTGGTATGGTGGCTCAGGAACCACAAGAGTAAGTGAGTGCGCCTCCGATGCCTGTCGAGTCTCTGCGCCAAATCCATACTTTTCACAAGGACCCGAAGTTCGGTCGCTTGCTGCTTGTCTCTCTGCTCGTCCACGGCCTGGTCTGGGTGGCCTTCACCGTTGACTTGTTCGGCACCAAGACCCGCCCCAAACCCCCGGTCTATTACGTTGACTTGATTCACAAGCCGGTGCTCAATCCACAGGCGGGACGACCCGACCCCCGTCCGGCTAAGAAGCCGAAAGCTGCGCAAGTTAAACGCACAGTCCAGACCGCTCCACCTGCGGTGCCCAAAAAGACCAAGCCTGCCGTCAAACCTTTGGTCAAGCCGGCACAGACCAGCAAACCCAAGCCGAAGCCAGTGGCGAAGCCGGCGGTAAAAACAGATACGCGTAATGAACAGCAGGTGAAGAGCGCCCTTGATGAGATTCGTGAGCGCCAGGCCCGCCAGGCTGAGCGCGATGCCTTGAAGGATAAACTCCAAGTTACGTGAGAGTACCGGAGCCGCCACGGTTGCTGCCGACGTGCCGGTGGGGATGCCTGATGGCACGGGTGATGAGGTGGGTGTCAGTGCCCTGGCTTTTGTGCAGGCGTTTATCCAGCAAAACTGGGCTCTTTCTCCTTATCTTTTGGATCAGTCACGACTCCGTGATCTCGAAGCGAAAGCCACTCTGAGCTATGCGGCGTCCGGAGAAATGATCCGTTACCGGATCAATACACCGTCGGGGAATCAGCAGTTTGATGACTCCCTGAAAAAAGCGATCACCAAATCGAAGCAGTTACCGCAGCCCTTGCCGAAACAGCTCGATCTGTTGGTTACCTTCAACCTTAAGGAAATGGCCCGGGGAAAATAAGCATGTTGATGCGCTGGTTCATGATTTGTTTCTTCTGTCTGGTTCTGCCGTGGTCGGCTTTGGCCGCCACGGAAATTGAAATCTCCTCGCCCGGCGAACAATCGATTCCCCTGGCCCTGACCCGGTTGCTGCCTAACAAGGGGCCGGAATCAGCGCAGATCTCCGGGGAGTTTAACGAGGTCCTCGATGCCGACCTTGATCTTTCCGGACTCTTTCGGTTTGTTGACCCTGAAGCTTTTCTCGACGATGCCCAGCGTATCGGGCTTTACAGTATCCAGGTTGATTTTCCGCAATGGCGGTTGCTCGGTAGTGAAACCCTGATCAAAGGGACCTATAAAATTGAAGGTGATAAACTGACCATCGAGGCGCGCCTCTTTGATGTTGTTAACCGCAAGCTCCTGACCGGTCGACGCTATGTTGGTGAGGCCAAGGACGTCCGGCGCATGGCGCACGCCTTTGCCGATCTGGTGCTAAAGGAACTCACCGGCGAAGAGGGCCCTTTCAGTGCACGCATCGCCTATATCTCCGATTTGAGTGGGGATAAAGAACTCTGGCTGATGGACGTCGATGGCAAGCGTCCGATTCGGCTGACCAACCATCGCTCGATCGTACTCAACCCCGATTTCTCTCCTCGCGGCAAAGAGATCCTCTTTACCTCGTACCGGGCCAACAACCCCGATCTTTATCGCAAGGAAATTTACACAGGCAAAGAAGCCAAGTTATCTTATAAGCAGGGCCTCAACGTTGCCGGACGAATGTCTCCCAATGGGCGTGAGATTGCCCTGACCCTCTCCAAGGACGGAAATCCGGAGATTTACCTGATCGGCACCACGGGTCGCATACGTAAGCGGATCACTGACAGCTGGGGAATCGACAGTGATCCTTCCTGGAGTCCCGATGGCAGCCAGATAGCCTTTGTCTCCAACCGGCAGGGCAACCCGCATATCTTTATCGCCGACACCTTTAGCGGCCAAGCGGCAAGGTTGACTACCCAGGGCAAGTACAATGCCACGCCGGCCTGGGGCCCGAAGGGCGAGCGGATTGCCTTTACGCGCCAGAGCGGCGGCCAGTTCGATATCTACACGATCAATATTGATGGCACTGACGAACGTCGCCTGACCTTTGGTCCCGGGAACAGCGAACATCCACGCTGGAGCCCAGACGGCCGCTTCATTGTCTATTCATCAGACAAGGGTGGTAACCGCGCGATCTACGTTATGCGCAACGACGGTACCGGTGCCAGACGCTTGACAAAGCTGGACAGCGATTGTCGCCACCCTGCCTGGTCGCCGCGTTGGTAATGGAAACAGCAGAAGTTCCAAAGCCTGTTTCGTAAAAGCTCCGTTGGCAATATTGTTTGTTTGCCGAAGACAAAAGCAAGTGGTTGTTATTTCTGATCTGGCCCGTTATAATGCGAAACTCGAAAAAGTTAGTGAGCATCGTGCCGTTTTAAATGAGATGCTATGACCCCTGTCTTAACTCAAGGAGCCCACAATGAAAGCAATGCAAACCCTCAAACTTGTTTTGATCGCCCTCTTCCTCTGCAGCAGTCTCATCGGTTGTGCCAAGTCTACTCCCCAGATGGATCAAGAAGACGTTGGCAAGTCTGATATGAGTCAGCCCTCTGAAGTCAAAGGTGCTGATGAAGGGTCCATGAAAGCTGAAGTCGTGCCGACTCATGATGATATTGCTGGTATGGAGCGGATCAATTTTGATTTTGATCAGTTTACTCTTTCTGCCGAAGCACGCAGCATTCTCGGCAATAACGCCAAGTATCTGCAGGCCAACAGTGGTACCAACGTTGTCATCGAAGGTCATTGCGACGAGCGTGGTTCCGACGAGTACAACCTGGCCCTCGGTGAAAGCCGCGCCTTGGCCGCCAAGAATTATCTGGTTTCCCTGGGCATCAGTGCCAAGCGTCTATCAGTCATTTCCTACGGCGAAGAGAAGCCCCTGAGTAAAGGTACAGGCGAAAGCGTGTGGGCCCAGAACCGTCGCGCAGAATTCAAAGCGATCAAGTAAGCGTCCTCGCATCATCGCTGATGCGTTCTTTGGAGTAGAGCCATGTTTCGAGTTGGTTTGCCTTTTTTTCTGATCGTCAGCATGCTGTTAAGTGGTTGCGTGGTCACTGAACAAGACCTGCAGATGCAGCGGGACCTGTTGGAGATGAAGCGGCGGCTCGGTGAAACGGAGCGTGCTCTCAAGGAATTGCAGGATGACGCCTCGGGCGGTGTGCGCGCGCATGTGGAAACTCTGGCACGCAACCAGGCGGATTTTCAGGCTGAGCTAGATGGCGTGCGGGTTGACCTGCAATCGATCCAAGGACAAACCGGAGATCAGGAGCGCGTCAACGAAGATATGCGACAGGATTTGACCCTGCTTCGTGACGAGC
This sequence comes from Deltaproteobacteria bacterium, assembly GCA_006226895.1. Classification (GTDB taxonomy): domain Bacteria; phylum Desulfobacterota; class Desulfuromonadia; order Desulfuromonadales; family BM103; genus M0040. Next base: position 10,914 of record SBFN01000093.1, read on the forward strand.
TGAGTTTGCAGATTGTCGATCATGAACAGCGTCTTAGCCTGCTGGAAGGGGGCGGTGGTGTTGATCTGCAAAAGCCGGTTACAAAATCGTCTCCGACGATCCTTACGCAACCCACTGTCAAACCGCAAGCGGTAACGCCAGGCGGTGAAAGCGCTCCCGAGCTTTACGAGCGTGCACTCAAAACGATTCGTGAGCAGCGTGATTTCGTCGCAGGCCGTGAAATGATGGAGACCTTTCTCAAGCGGTATCCAAAAGACGACCTGGCGGTTAACGCAGCCTATTGGATTGGTGAAACCTTCTACGCGGAAAAGGCTTACGAACAATCTATTCTGCAGTTTGAAGAAGTCATTGAGACCTATGGCGAACATCCGAAAGTTGCTTCGGCTATGCTCAAACAGGCTCTCGCCTTTGAGGCCAGTGGTGACAAGGCGACTGCGGAGCTCCTGCTGCAGAAGTTGATCAAACGCTACCCTCTCTCGGGAGAGGCAGAAAAAGCCAAGAAAAAGTTACAGACCCCGTAAAAGGGCGAGAAATTAGCAGCCAAGCAAAATATAGTTGACAACATACCGCGGGTCAGTTTATAAGACGCATCTCGTGTGCCGCTAGCTCAGTTGGTAGAGCATCTGACTTTTAATCAGATGGTCGTAGGTTCGATCCCTACGCGGCACACCATTTTTAAAACGTCGTGCATTGCAGGAGCCTTTCCTGCTAGGTACTTGAGCATTTAAGTCCCTATCGTCTAGCCTGGCCCAGGACACCGCCCTTTCACGGCGGCGACTGGGGTTCAAATCCCCATGGGGACACCAAAATGTTGAAAGCCCTTCTGCTGACAAAGCGGGGGGGCTTTTTGCTTTTTTTAGCTGATAGCTTTTGTAAAAGGGCGATTTCGGGACAGTATGTCACGCCCCATGCCAACTTTGAAAGAGGCACTGAGAAGGGTGCGGACTCAGTCCCGCCTGTGCCATAATCTGGTTAAGATTTGGTTTCACAATAGGATTAATGTGTCGTAACGAAGCGTCTTGGCAATGTTATGGTCGCCATCAGACCCCTGGCTGATTTTTCACAAAGTTGTTGAAAGGTAGATGCAGTTTCTTCAGCTGCCAACCGGATTCTTGCTGTTTTTAACTCAAAGTTTTAAGATCTCAAGATTACAAAAAAGACAGAGCTTTTGCGTTTTGATGGCTGTCGGAGGATTCTCCTCCTGCCTCCGGTAAACAACGGGTGAACTCCTGAAGGCTGAAGCCGGTTTTGTCGGTTGAAAATGTTGAAAATTATGAATAATAAACAGCAAAAAACATACAGGGTCGCTTTTGTCGGGTTGTTTCTGTTGACTGCGGTCCCCCTGGTGACTTCGCCAATGGCTCTGGTCGCAGGTTTTACCAGGTTTTACTTTCAGTTTTCTGTTCGACAACCCCTTTCCGGAGAAGACCGCCCGGTTGAGCAAAGCTCTGCTCAAGCTTTCCGTTATTGGGCTTGGCTTCGGGGTCAACTTCGCAGAGGTTATAGAGGTCGGCAAAAGCTCCCTGTTGCTTACCCTTGTCAGTATCACCGCAACCATTGTGCTGGGAGA
>SBFN01000039.1 GCA_006226895.1 Deltaproteobacteria bacterium
CTTATCGGCCTCCCAATTGCCGCAGGTTTGCTTTACCCAACTTTCGGCATTCTCCTCAAGCCGGAGTTCGCCGGGTTGGCTATGGCTTTTTCGAGTGTTTCTGTGGTGACAAATAGTTTGCTGCTAAAGAGGACTGCCGGAAAGCTTTAACGATGCAGAAGGCGATAAAAAGAACTCGGTGACAGTGACCTCATTTAACCTTAGTGTTGAGAGATGAGGTCACTGCCACCATGTTTTTGTGTCCGGTTTACTTGCTGCCACTCAATGGCATCGAGCCGAGCAACGGCATCAGTTGCGCCAAGTCCAGGCCGCTCTCTTGAACAATGCCGAGGAATACAGGCAATAGCTGCATCAGAAAAGTTTTGTCTTCCATGGCCTCTTTCGCCAGGTCGGGGAGGGTTTCAAGGATGAAGGCTTGTTTCTCTTCGAGTGATAGTGCCATTACGGCATCGGTTATCTCTTGCTGAGTCATACATTGGACCTTTCTGGTTTCGTTAAATAATTATCCGCAGCATTTTTTATATTTCTTGCCGCTACCACAACTGCAAGGATCGTTGCGGCCGATTTTATTTGCGGTTATCGGCTGTGATTTGACCATCTCCCCTTCGGTGAACAACCATTTCCCCTTCTCGCGTTTAAATTGACCCCGCTCGTGATGGCTGCGCCGACCTTCTTTGTCGCGGAATCTGGCAATAAATTCCACTTCCCCCTGCTTGTCTTTGGGGCCACCTTGGCTGGTGCTGACAATCTCCAGGCCATACCATTCGGATTCCTCGGCCCACTTGCGTGTTCCTTTGTGGTCGTAGCCTTCCCGGTGTTTGGGGTGGGTGCTATTGTAAATGAAGTCGACCTCGACTTTTGCATGCGCTGAATATCGCGCCCGCATCGTTTGTTCTGCTGTTTCGGCCTTCTTCTTGCCGCTTATGATCGGCTCGCAGCAGGCAGTGTAATCATTGCCACTTCCGCATGGACAGCTGTTCATAGGTTCCTTCTCCTTAATTGGTCCTCAGACCGGCTTCAAAACTCTGCCGAAGTCTATTCATCCGGGGGACGGCTGTCAAGATAACCGTCAACTTGTCGCTGCAGATTTTTTGTGCGAGGTTCTTGTCCCCCGCCAATTCTTATTTAAATGCTCTTTTGACTCATTCTCTATAAACATTCGTGCAGTGCTAAAAAGCATTCATTGACTCTTTGTGAACAGCTAAAATCTTAATCCTTTGCTAAAGTTGCTTATTGCTACCTTAGCTAAGCCTCCTGTTTAAAAATCCGTCGAGGATATAAAAACCTCTGTTGTCAGTAAAACAGTGTACCCATTTCTTTTTTTTCTACTATAATCTAACGGATACTCTTTAATGGTCACATTTTCTGTGGAGGTACATGAAACATGATCCAGTCCAACACCAACGAATATTTCAGACTCTTTTTCGAAACGGCGCAGGCGATTCTTTCTGCCAGCAGTCTGCAGGAAACCCTAGATTCTCTGGTGCAACGTACTGTTGCTGCTCTGGAGATTAAGGCGGGCGGTTTGCGACTGATTGATGAGGAGAGCCATAACCTGAGACAGGTTTCATCGTTCGGCTTAAGTGAAGCCTATTTGAACAAAGGCCCGCTTAACGCTGACCAGAGCATCCCTGAAGTCCTGGACGGGCTGGTCGTTTATGTCAAGGACGCCTGTAGCGATCCTCGTATCCAGTACCCGGAGGCCATGCGCGCAGAAGGGATCGCCTCTGTTCTGTCGGTGCCTGTTATTGCCAGCGATAAAGTGATCGGAGTTTTGCGCCTCTATAGCGCGGAGCCTCATGACTATAGTGATGAGGATGTCGAGTTTGTCTCAGCTCTTGCTGAAATGGGCGGCATGGCGATTGTCAACGCACGCATTTATCAGGATAAGGATGAGCAGCTTGCGTCCCTGTTTGAAGAGATGGGGGTAGACCTTCCAACGACTGTAGAAGCGGGAACGCAGGAGCTCGAAGTTTCTGCCGTGCAGGACGTGGATCCGAGTAAGAGCCTGGGCTATTTTCGCACCTTGCATGAAGTCACCAGTGCTGTTCTCTCGACTCTCGATTCCGAAGAGGTTGTGCAACTGATTGTCGATAAGGTGATCAGCATCATGCAGGTTAAAGCGAGCGCGCTGCGCTTGAGGAACGAAACAACCCACGAGCTTGAACTGATCGCCACGTCCGGTCTGAGTGAGAAGTTCCTGGCCAAGGGGCAGCCGCACACTGATCAGAGTATCAGCGAAACCCTGGCCGGAAAGCCCGTTCTGATTACTGATACCGCCAATGATCCGCGCCTGGAGTACCCTGTTGAAACCGTTGCGGAAGGGATTGCTTCGATTCTCTCCATGCCGATCATCGCCCAGCAACGTGTGGTTGGCGTCCTCCGCCTTTACAGTGCCGAGCAGAGACTCTACAGCCAGGAGGAGATTACCTTCCTCTCTGCATTGGCTGAGATCTCCGGCATCGCCATCATGAATGCGAAAATCTACGAGAAAACCAACAATGATCTGTCTTTCTGGACGGCGACGCTTGGCTATATGCAGGACTGAT
>SBFN01000127.1 GCA_006226895.1 Deltaproteobacteria bacterium
CATGGTTCATGCCGCGGAGGGTATCACTGCCGACGACGACCCAGCCCTCATCACGTTTAAACTCAATAATTTGGTGGGTCTCAATCAGGGTGTTGAGTAGCGGTGATGGAACCTTGTCAACGTGACCGTCAGCATACCGAACCGGAATCAACTTTCTGAGTCTGAAAACACCCATAGAGTGCCTCCCGTTTAATTGCTTACGCCAGTCTACATGGAAACACATGCGATGATTTTTACAATCTGAAGATCAAGAAATCCTTCTTTTGCCCTTAATATTGTCAAGCTTTAGTTTGCTTGAACCTGACCCTTCAGGAGTAAAAAACCTGTTTCAAAAAATTACGGATGAATTTCATTAATTTGCGTGAGCGCAAAGCTCTCTCGGGTTAATTCCGAACTGTTCAGGTAGAAAAAGCCGATTTACATTATTGCCTTCTCCGGGCGAGACCGGAATGGCCGTGGGCATAACTCTTAGGATCTCTGAAATGTAAAAAAAGCCCCCAAACTTTGGTTTGGGGGCTTGCTTATCGTTGCACGATCACCGCGAGTGCTACGCGTTTCTCATTTTTTGTCTCATGCCAAGATCCAGAAGAACCAGAGCCGCCATCGATTCTACAATCGGCACGGCACGCGGCACGACGCAGGGATCGTGTCGGCCTTTTGCTTCCAATGTCACCGAATTGCCAGCAAAATCAACTGTCTGCTGAGAGATACCGATCGTTGCTACCGGCTTGAAGGCCACCCGAAAAAGCACTGGCTCACCGCTGGAGATTCCGCCCAACACGCCACCGGCGTTATTGGTTACCGTGCCGAGTCGATCGCCTTTCTTTACGAAAGGATCGTTGTGCTGCGAACCGCGCAGGCAAGTGCCGGCAAATCCGGAGCCGACCTCAAAACCCTTGGTGGCGGGAAGTGACAACATAGCATGAGCAAGCATGGCGTCGAGTTTATCGAAGACCGGCTCTCCCCAGCCAGCGGGAACGTTGCGACAGACACAACTGACCACGCCGCCGATCGAGTCCTTGGCGTCTCTGATTTCCCGCACCTTGTCTTCCATACGGACCGCGGCAGAGGCATCAGGACAACGGATCAGGTTGCGATCGACCTGTTCGCGGTTAATCGTCAAGGGATTGATCTCACCGGCCGGTTCTTCTCCCACGGCACTGACCCAGGCGACGATCTCTATACCATATTCTTCACGCAAGATCTTTTCGGCAATCGCTCCGGACGCGACACGACCGATCGTCTCACGGGCACTTGAGCGACCGCCGCCGCTGCTGGCGCGGACACCGTACTTGGTCTGGTAAGTAAAGTCTGCGTGGGAAGGGCGAGGCACTTCATCCATCTCACCGTAATCACCGGGGCGCTGATCCTTGTTGCGCACCAGCAGGCCGATCGAAGTACCGAGCGTTTGGCCATTTTCAACCCCGGAGAGAATAGTCACCTGGTCTGCTTCTTCCCTGGGTGTCGTGAGATCACTCTGCCCGGGACGCCGCCGATCAAGTTGCGGTTGGATATCGGCTTCAGACAGCTCAAGGCCAGCGGGACAACCATCAACAATCGCGCCGACACCAACACCGTGAGATTCACCAAAAGTGCTAACACGAAACAAAGTACCAAAAGAACTGGACATCTCAGAACTCCCCAAAAAAAATTCGTAATAATTCTACCATGAGCAGTATTATAAACAATTCGACGCTTCAGGGAAGCCCGTAAGCTTTTATTGTGTATTTTATCGAAGCATGTTTACAATAACACTCGGATTTCATACTTAACTAATATTTACAAGAGGTCAGTCCTTTGCAAAAAGTATCCATAGAACTGGTGCCACGTGATCACGAAGCGTTACAGCTGGAAATGCAGTTGGTACAGAACAATTTCCCGAATATCGACATCATCAACATTCCCGACCTGCTGAAATTTCCCTTGAGAAGTTGGGATGCCTGCAGGCAGGCCAAAGAGTTTTTTGCACACACCATCCCTCATCTGCGTGCCATTGACTTCGACTTAAGCAAACCCTTTCCCCTGGTGGAGACGTTCAGGGAGAATGGCATCGCCAGCGTTTTGGTTATTGCCGGAGATCAGCCTCAGGACATGTCGCGCCGGGTCTTTCGAACCACGTCCGTTGAATTGATCCGTGCACTCAAAGCACAGATGCCCGAACTGAAAGTTTATGCCGGGATCGACCCCTACCGTTCGGGGATCAAGACCGAACTTGATTATGTCAAACGCAAGCTCGACGCCGGAGCCGAGGGTTTTTTCACGCAGCCCTTCTTCGACTTGCGCTTGATGGAGATCTACCACGACCTGTTATCGGGAGTAGAAATTTACTGGGGGATCAGCCCAGTCATGAGCGTGCGCAGCAAGGATTACTGGGACAACCTTAACAACGCCATATTCCCGCCCGACTTTGAACCGACTCTGGAGTGGAATCGCAACTTTGCCAAGCGAGCGTTGGACTTCTGCCAGAGCACCGGCTCAAGCATCTACTTCATGCCGATCCGGGTTGATCTGGTTAAATATCTGGAAGGGATTATTTAAAGCTTAG
>SBFN01000138.1 GCA_006226895.1 Deltaproteobacteria bacterium
TTGACGTCGCTGAAGTTGAAAACTTCTTCCTGCTGGAAATAGGTGCAGAACATGCCACCCACCCGCTGAAGCGAAGTCGGGACATTAGCGTTCGCTGCTGCGTCCTGAAGCCCTTTGCAGAGATAGGCACTCTTCTCTTCAATCTTCTCGTAGAAACCTTCTTCTTTAAGCAGCTCAAGGGTTGCGATACCGGCGCTCATAGCCAGAGGATTCCCCGAAAGGGTACCCGCCTGATAGACTCCGCCATCCGGAGAGAGGCTAGCCATGATCTCCCGTTTGCCGCCGAAGGCGCCGACTGGAAGCCCCAGACCAGGTCGCCGCGCACCTTGAATCGCTCCTGGGCGCCACCGTAGGCAACCCGGAAGCCGGTCATAACTTCGTCGATAATTAATATAATGCCTTCGGCATCGCAAAGCTGACGCAACCCCTCGAGAAAACCTTCTCTTGGTGCTACGCAGCCCATGTTGCCAGCAATTGGTTCGAGGATGATGCAGGCGATTTCACCCTTGTTGGCGGCGACCATCGCTTTGGTCTCTTCGAGGTCATTGTAGGTGGCTGTCAGGGTGTGTTTGGCGAAATCCGCAGGAACGCCCGGGGAGGTTGGCACTCCGAAGGTGGCCAGTCCACTGCCGGCTTTTACCAGCAGGGAGTCGGCGTGACCGTGATAACAGCCGTCGAACTTGAGAATCTTGTCACGACCGGTGTAGCCACGAGCCAGACGGATCGCGCTCATGGTGGCTTCGGTACCGGAAGAGACCATGCGCACCATTTCAATGTTCGGATAGGCGTCGCAGACCATCTCGGCCAGCTGGGTCTCGCGGGCCGTGGGTGCGCCGAAGGAAGCACCTGTTGCCGCTGTTTTCTGAATGGCTTCAACAACCTTGGGGTGGCAATGACCTAGAATCATTGGGCCCCAGGAGCCCACATAGTCAATATAGGCGTTATCGTCAGCGTCGAAAATTTTCGAACCAGCAGCCCGGGAGATGAAAATTGGCTCACAGCCAACAGACTTGAATGCCCGGACCGGGCTGTTAACACCACCCGGGATCACTTGCTTTGCCTTGGCAAAATGGTTGGAAGATTTCTGATGGTTCATAGCGGCTCCTTAAAGAACGTGCTTGCGTTGGGAAGGTTGACAGCTTCGAAAGGCCTTTGTTCGGTGGCAGCAGGCCCCTTAGGGCCGGACCCTCACTGCTGTTTTCGACGTGTCTGTGCGTATGGCTTGGCTGCTCCTCTATATCAAGGTGACACCTGTTAACATAGCAACCAGAGTCTGTCAAGAAAACGCCCGTTTTAGCGTAGGGTCATCGGTTGGTCTGGTTCTGTCTATATTTTTTAGTCAAACTAAAATATTGCCGTGCAATTTGTAGTAATCCGTAAAAATAAGTCTTTATTCATTTTGCCCTTACACGATTCTTGTGCCGGTTGCCTTCTTTGCTCTTTTGAAGTAAAACTAAAAGATTCTTATTTTATACTGTTTGACTTTGCAGGTTAACTGCTTTATAACCGCTGGTCTGACCAATTTGCAGGGTAGGGTATTTAGGGTGTATGGCTGATCTTCTTATCATTTTGGTAAGCGCAATCTTTGTCAACAACTTCGTGTTGGCGCGCTTTCTCGGCATCTGTCCCTTCCTCGGCGTTTCCAAGAAGGTGGAAACTGCTCTGGGGATGGGGATGGCTGTGACCTTTGTCATGACCGTCGCCACTGTCGTGACCTGGTTTATCCAGTACTTTGTCCTGATTCCGTTTGAGATCGAATACCTGCAGACAATCGCCTTTATCCTGGTTATTGCGTCCCTGGTTCAATTGGTGGAGATGGTGATCCAGAAGGTGAGCCCGGTGCTCTACCAGTCGCTGGGTATTTTTCTGCCCCTGATTACAACCAACTGTGCGGTGCTCGGTTTGGCTGTACTTAACGTGCAGAAAGACTACACCTTTTTACAGGGCATTGTCTTTGCGATTGGTGCGGCGATGGGCTTTACTCTGGCGTTGGTGCTCTTCGCCGGCTTGCGTGAGCGCCTGGAGCTGTGCCCTGTGCCGAAAAGCTTCCGTGGTGCGGCCATAGCCATGGTGACGGCCGGCTTGTTGTCTCTGGCCTTCATGGGTTTTGCCGGACTGGTTAAAGGTTGATTTGAGATGTTAGCAGCAATATTAAGCCTTGGATGTATTGGCATGATCGCGGCGATCGCGCTCGGTTTTGCGGCAAAGAAGTTTGCCGTGGAGGTCGACCCACGAGAGCTGGCGGCGATGGAAGTCTTGCCGGGTGCCAACTGCGGCGCCTGCGGTTTTCCCGGCTGTGCCGGTTTCGCCAAGGCGGTGATCGATGGCAAGGCCGAGATCAATCAGTGCCCGCCGGGCGGCGCTGACGTTGTCGCCAAGCTGGCCCGCATCCTGGGAGTAGAGGCAACAACAGCTGCTCGCGAGGTGGCAGTGGTGCTTTGCCAGGGTGACAATCAAAAAGCGAAGCTGAAGTTTCAGTATCTTGGGCTGGAAGATTGTAACGCAGCGCAAAAGATTGCCGGTGGTGCTAAAGCCTGCCCCGGCGGTTGCTTGGGGCTCGGGTCGTGTGAACGGATTTGCCCTTTCGATGCCATCGAGATGACGGCCGACGGATTAGCCGTGATTAGCAGGGAAAAATGCACCGGCTGTAAAAAGTGTATCGCTGTCTGCCCGCGCAACGTGATTCGTATGACACCTTACGAATCAACAACCCACGTTTTATGTAACAGCAATGACAAGGGTGCCTTGGTCCGTAAATACTGCCAAATCGGTTGTATCGGCTGTCATATCTGCAAGAAAACGGTTCCCGATGCATATGTCATAGAGAATTTTCTCGCGACTGTTGTGTACGAAGAAGATGCAGACGCCGCTGAGGCGATCGACAAGTGTCCCACGAAATGTATTTGCGATTTCAGTGAGGGCTACCCGGACGGAAGCATTTTTGTCGCGGTGAAAGACGATAATTCTGACGCTGCTTAAGTGGTTTCAGTTTAAGGAATAACGAATCGGCATGAAGTTGAAAACCTTCAAAGGTGGGATTCATCCTCCGGACAACAAGCAGTGGTCGGAGCATAAGGCGATCGAAGACTGTCCGTTGCCGGATGAGCTGATTGTTCCCCTGTCCCAGCACATCGGTGCGCCGGCTGTGGCCTGCGTTGAGGTGGGCCAGCAGGTGGCCAAGGGACAGGAAATCGGTGCTGCGAAGGGTTTTGTCTCGGTGCCGGTGCATGCGCCGACTTCGGGCGAGGTGGTCGCGATCGAGAGCCGCCCGCACCCGGGTGGCGCATCTTTGCCTGCTGTGGTGATTAGGGCTGACGGCGAGGATCGTTGGTCAGGTGATCTGCAGGGTGCCGACCCGTCTTCTCTCTCTGTGGAAGAGATTGTTGAAAAGGTGCGTTCGGCCGGCGTGGTCGGGATGGGTGGCGCAGCGTTTCCCGCACATGTCAAGATGTCGCCGCCGCCGGAGAAGCCGATTCGCACTCTCGTCTTTAATGGCGTCGAATGTGAGCCGTATCTGACCGCAGACCACCGTATGATGCTCGAAGAGACCGAGCGTGTCCTGCAAGGGGTTGCCATTTTGCAGTATGTCTACGGCGCCGAGCGGGTGGTGATTGGTGTCGAGGCCAACAAGCCGGATGCGATTGCTTTGTTGCAGAAAGAGTGTGCTGATAACCCGGTAGAGGTTATGCCGCTCGAGGTCAAATACCCCCAAGGGGCGGAGAAACAGCTTATATCGGCTGCGACTGGCAGGGAAGTGCCTTCAGGTGGTCTGCCAATGGATGTCGGCGTGGCCGTGCATAACGTCTCCAGTGCTGCCGCCGTGACCGATGCGGTCATGCTGGGACGTCCGCTGATCGAACGAATTTGTACGGTGACCGGCCCGGCGATCAGGGAGCCGAAGAACCTGCGCATCCGTATTGGCATGCCCCTCTCACACCTGGTTGGGGTCTGTGGCGGACTGACAGAAGAGCCCGGCAAAATTATCCTCGGTGGCCCGATGATGGGTTTCACCCAGGCCGGGTTGGATGCGCCGACAACACGCGGGACCTCGGGTTTGCTGTTGCTGCGCGACGAAGACGTGGCAAAGAGCCCGGAAGGGCCCTGCATTCGCTGTGCGCGTTGTGTGGATGCCTGCCCGATGAACCTGTTGCCGACCACGATTGCGGCCTATTCGCGCCGTGACCTGGTCGCAGAAGCGGAAGAGTATTGTGCCATGGATTGTATCGAGTGCGGCAGCTGCAGCTACGTCTGTCCTGCCTGTCTTCCGCTGGTGCAGTCGATTCGTTACGGTAAGGCAGCTGTGCTCGCTAAAAAGAGAAACTCGTAAACAACATATATTATATGAGTCAACTTTACCTTTCATCATCACCGCACGTTCACTCCGGGGAGACTACCTCCGCGGTCATGCGTGCCGTTATTTACAGCCTGATTCCGGCGTGCCTGGTGGCGGTCTACTTCTTCGGTCCGTCCGCTTTGAGTGTGTTGTTGATTGCGACCCTCGGTTGCCTGGCAACAGAGGCGGTCTGTCAGCGACTGATGCGCCAGCCGGTGACCATCTCTGATGGCAGTGCCGCGATTACCGGTATATTATTGGCGCTCAATTTGCCGCCGACCTGCCCGTGGTGGATGACTCTGCTCGGTGCGGTAATCGCTATCGCCGTAGGTAAGCAGGTTTACGGAGGGCTGGGAGCCAACCCGTTCAATCCGGCGCTTGTCGCGCGTGTCGTTCTGTTGATCTCGTTCCCGGTGCAGATGACGACCTGGTCGAAGCCAGCGCCGATTGGCTCCGGGCTGGATCTGGTGACCACGGCAACACCTCTGGGCGAATGGAAGAACGCCGTGATGCTGACCGGCAAGATGCCTGAGGCGGCTTCCGGCAGCACCATCAATTATCTGCTCGGCAACATGCCTGGCTGCGTCGGCGAGGTCTCGGCTCTGGCGCTGTTGCTTGGTGCTGCTTACCTCTTTTATCGCAAGATCCTGACCTGGCATATCCCGGTGACCTTTGTCGGTACGGTCGTTGTCCTCTCCGGTATCTTCTGGCTGGTCAACCCGGCCAAGTACCCTGACCCGATCTTCCATCTACTGACTGGCGGCCTGGTGCTTGGTGCCTTCTATATGGCGACGGACATGGTCACCACTCCGGTCTCGCCGAAGGGGATGTTGATCTTTGGTGTTGGCTGTGGAGTGCTGACGGTGCTGATTCGCCTGTTTGGCGGTTATCCGGAAGGCGTGTCTTTCGCAATCTTGTTGATGAATGCGGCGACTCCATTGATCGATCGTTATACCCGTCCTAAGATTTTCGGGGCGCTCAAGGCGGAGGGAGCGAAATGAACAGTATCCCGCGTCTTGTCCTCGTCTTGACCCTGATTACCGCCGGAGCTGGTCTCGTGCTCTCGCTGGTTGAGTCAGTGACCCGTGAGCCGATCGCCGAGCAGCGGCGGCAGGAAATGCTGCGTGCCCTGCAGGCGGTTTTGCCGCCGGCCGACAACTCTCCCGATGAGGACACCGTCGAGCTTGTGGTTGGTCAGGACAAGCGTGGCCGCGATGTGATGCGCAAATTTTTCCGAGGTCGCAAAGATGGGCAACTGAGCGGTCTTGCCTTCAAGGTGGTCGCTCCGGATGGATACAGCGGTAATATCGACGTTATGGTCGGCATCGATCCTTCGGGCACTGTGGTTGGTATTGAGATTCTGAGTCACAATGAAACTCCGGGACTCGGTGATAAGATCGCTTTTCCTGAGTACAAGAAAACCTTTGCCGGCAAAAACCTCGACAACGCTGATTGGCGGGTAAAGAAAGACGGTGGTGAGTTTGACCAGATCACCGGGGCGACGATTTCGCCTCGTGCTGTCGTTGGTGCAGTCCGTAAAGGGCTTGAGTTCTACCGCGACAATAAAGCAGAAGTGATTGCTGATAGCCAGGGAGGAACGCAATGAGCCTGGTGAATAATATCAAAAAGAGTATCTGGGCCGAGAACGCTGTCTTCAGACTTTTGCTCGGCCTCTGCCCGGCGCTGGCGGTAACCACCAGCGCAGAAAATGGTCTTGGAATGGGGTTGGCGACGACCTTCGTGCTGGTCTGTTCAAACATCGTCGTTTCGTCCTTGCGCAAGGTGATTCCTCCCAAGGTCCGGATTCCGTCATTTATCGTCGTTATCGCCTCCTTCGTGACGATTGTTCAGCTCTGCATGGAGGCGTACTTTTACGATCTGCACAAGGCGCTCGGAATTTTTATCCCCCTGATTGTCGTCAACTGCCTGATCCTCGGTCGTGCCGAAGCCTTCGCTTCGAAGAACAAGCTTTTGCCTGCTGTGGTGGATGGGGTCGGGATGGGAATCGGTTTTACTCTCGCACTCTTTGTCCTCGGTGCGGTCCGTGAACTCTTCGGTTCCGGCACCCTCCTCGGTTACAGTGTCTTCGGGGAAGGCTTCCAACCGTTGCTCTTGATGATCCTCCCCCCCGGGGCGTTCATCGCAATGGGCCTTTTGTTGGCTGGAATGAATCTTTTTGACGCGCGTAAGAAGTAAACAATACCTTCCTTTTTAAGTACATTTAATGCCCTTGTTTTGCGTGCATTAATCATCTCTAAGACAGCCAATTATCACGTCTTTCTTGTCTTTTTAAGTTCCTGACTAAAATACTCACAAAGCTTCAGAAATCGGGCGTTTATGGCCGTTTGGATTGCATACAGTATACTGTATTTTTCCCTTGACAAAGAGGTGGAATTGTCCTAACTTGCTGTCGGCCAAAAAGCCGAAAGCTATACCTGCGGCCAATGGATTTTGTAACCTCACCTGGCAGGAGGATCATATCAATGCTGGACAGTTATCTACCAATTCTTATCCTGATCGTCATCGCCCTCTGTTTTTCTGTCGGGGTGATCGTTTTTTCACGCCTGGTCGGAGAGAATAGGCCGTCGGCGGTCAAATTGGCGCCTTATGAGTGCGGGATGCCTCCCGTTGGCTCCGCCCATGAGCAGTTTTCGATCAAGTTCTACATCATCGCCATGCTCTTTATTGTCTTTGATATTGAGGTGGTCTTCATGTACCCCTGGGCGGTTATGTTTAAGCAGCTCGGCTTGTTCGGTTTCGTGGAGATGGGCGTGTTTATTCTGATTCTTCTCGTTGGCTACGCATACGTTTGGAAAAAAGGAGCTCTGGAATGGGAGTAGAGGAAACTCTAGGTAATAACGTTATTACCACGTCGCTGGACTCAATCGTCAACTGGTCCCGTTCCAGATCTCTCTGGCCGCTGACCTTTGGCCTTGCCTG
>SBFN01000049.1 GCA_006226895.1 Deltaproteobacteria bacterium
CGCCTTTGAACTCCCAGGCAGCAACGTAACAGAAGTCTTCATCGTTACGCATCGCTTCGCCATCATCAGTCTGATGCTCGGTACGGAAGTGACCGCCGCAAGACTCTTCGCGGTTGAGGGCATCCTTGGCGAGAATTTCGGCAAACTCGAAGAAGTCAGCCAGTCGGCCGGCATTCTCAAGCTCCTGGTTGAACTGCTCATTGGTACCAACCACTTTGACGTTCTTCCAGAATTCCTCGCGAAGTGCCGGGATAAGCTTGAGAGCCTCCTTGAGGCTTTCATCACTACGAGCCATACCGACGTTTTCCCACATGATCTTGCCGAGCTCGCGATGGAACTCCGAAGGAGTCTTTGTGCCGTTAATGGAAAGAAGCTTGTCGATGTTAGCCTTGACCTCATCGGCAGACTGCTTGAACGCTTCGTGGTCGTCTTTCACTTCGCCTGGTGTCACACCCGCCAGGTAACCCGCGATGGTGTAAGGGATAACGAAGTAGCCATCGGCCAGACCCTGCATCAGAGCCGAAGCACCGAGACGGTTGGCACCGTGTACAGAGAAGTTGGCTTCGCCAAGAACGAATAGACCCGGAACATTGCTCATGCAATTGTAATCAACCCAGAGGCCGCCCATGGAGTAGTGCGGTGCCGGGTAGATGCGCATCGGCTGCTTGTAAGCATTCTCGTCAGTGATCTTCTCGTACATCTCGAAGAGGTTGCCGTAACGCTCGCGGATCGTGTCCTCACCGACACGATCGATGGCCGACTGGTAGTCGAGGTAGACGCCACGCTTGCCGGGTCCGACGCCACGACTATCGTCGCACTGCTCTTTGGCAGCACGGGAGGCAATGTCGCGAGGAGCGAGGTTACCGAAAGATGGATACTTCCGCTCGAGGTAGTAATCACGGTCTTCGTCAGCGATTTCACCTGCCGGCTTCTCGCAATCTTCTGCTTTTTTCGGCACCCAGCAACGACCGTCGTTACGCAATGACTCAGACATCAGGGTCAGCTTGGACTGCTGGTCACCGTGTTGCGGAATACAGGTCGGATGAATCTGAGTGTAGCAAGGGTTAGCCATGAAGGCGCCTTTTCTGGCGGCCTTCCAGGCAGCAGTGACACTGCAACCCATGGCATTAGTAGAGAGGTAAAAAACGTTGACATAACCGCCGGTTGCCAGAATAACAGCATCACCCCAGTAGGACTCGATCTCACCAGAAACCATGTTACGGCAGGTGATACCTTTGGCAACACCGTCAACGACGACCAGGTCAAGCATTTCACGGCGCTCAAAGAGCTTAACCGTACCTGCTTTAACCTGGCGAGAGAGCGCCGAATAGGCGCCGAGCAGCAGCTGCTGACCGGTTTGACCACGGGCATAAAAGGTACGCGAAACCTGTGCGCCACCGAAGGAGCGGTTGTCAAGGTAGCCAGCGTAGTCACGAGCGAAAGGGACGCCCTGGGCAACACACTGATCAATAATGTTGTTGGACACCTGGGCCAGACGCCAGACGTCTGCTTCACGGGCACGGAAGTCACCGCCCTTGATCGTGTCATAGAACAGACGATAAACAGAGTCACCATCGTTCGGGTAGTTCTTCGCAGCATTGATGCCGCCCTGTGCAGCGATGGAGTGAGCACGGCGGGCGCTATCCTGGTAGCAGAAAGCTTCGACCTGATAGCCGAGTTCACCGAGTGATGCAGCTGCAGCGCCACCGGCCAAGCCGGTACCAACACAGAGAACTTTGTATTTACGTTTATTAGCTGGATTGACAAGCTTCGATTCGAAGCGGTGACGATCCCATGAAGTTTCAATTGGTCCTGTTGGACACTTACCGTCGAGTATCATTAAATCGACCTCCTAAAGCTTTATGCAGCCGAAAACGATCGACAAAGGAATGGCGATGTACCCCAGAAGGAGAACAAAACCAACCAACTTGCTGACCATTCCCGTGACCGGGAGTGACTTGTCATTGCTCAGTCCCAGGGTCTGGAACAGGCTTTGGAAGCCGTGACTGACGTGCAGGAAAAGAAAGACCATACCGGCGAGATAAACAATAACCGGTAAGGCACTCTTGAACCCGTTGACCACCATGAAGTAGACATCGACCATGCCATGGTCACCGAGCGGAACGTAGATCTCAGGATTAGTCACTCGAACGGTGAAGTGCAGCAGGTGATAGATGACAAACGCCAACATCACCAGGCCCGAAACGATCATGGTTTCGGCACCGAAACCTGTTTTCAGGCGTTTAACTTGCACATTCGCCTCGGGGGTTGCAGCCTTGTTCTCCAGCGTTAACTGGATCCCAAAAGCGATGTGTAAAGCAAAAGCTACCAGCATAACCAGCCGGAAGACCCAGACGAATGGTCCGAGACTGTGCAGCTTCTGCGCATAAGCGTTGATTGCGTCTGCACCGACAAACATGGACGAATTGCCCAGGAGGTGCACACAAACAAAGCCGACCAACACGATGCCGGTAACGGCCATGATGATCTTTCTGCCCACAGAACTTTGCGTCAGTTGCATGATTTTGATTTTTGATCCCTTACTCAATGTGTTGATGGATGAAACCCGAATAAAGACCAACTCGAAAACCGCTTAAACCGGTTCACAAGACAAAACAAGACGAGATGTCTTGCCATGTCTACCGAGGAGGTCCTCGCCAACGACTTGACAATCCCATATAGATATCCCTTGTCACACCGCAGCGACCAGCGGGACTTCTCTCTCCTGATTCGCCGCACATATAACTGCATACTGTATACAAGACTTCCGTATACTAAACACCGTTTGAGAAAAAATAAAGTAAAAATTTAAAGAAAATGGCTTTATC
>SBFN01000073.1 GCA_006226895.1 Deltaproteobacteria bacterium
TTAGGATATAACCGATACAAGGCACAATTGTCAATTTATTTTCAATGAAGGTAAAAAGCCTTTTATCTATATTAAACGACCATCTAGCAGCCTGAGCCCTTCCTGTAAACGGTCGGAGCTCAGACTGCTGACAAAGGTCAATTTTCACTATAAATGAAGACAGTAGGAACAGACCGTTAATCTATTGCTCCCCTTGTTAAACCTTTAAATTCAGAGACAGAAACAAAACCGTCGGGATTGCCCGACAGCAACGTCATTTTCTTTGTAGCGACAAAGAAAACGAAGCAAAAGAAAGCTTGGGCGCTGCGCTGGGCATGTTTTATTCGATTCATTCTGGTGGTAAATATTATTGGAATAAATCTTTGGCAGTCTACGCATCCCCCACTAGCCCCGAGGCCCTTTAGGACCTCTATGACTCGGGTTCAAGTTATTTAGGTGCGCTTTTGTCTTTTGTTGCAAAAAACCACGCCCTGGAAGGCCCTCGAACAGGGCCGGATTCTTTATTTCTGCCACACTTTAAAGGAATAAAACCTGGCGAAGGAGATGCCCTCCGCAAGGAGCAAGGCCTTTTTTGCATCCTTTTTGTGGCCGCCTGGACAAAAAGGATGGCGTCTGGCGGGACGCGACCCGCCGGTTATGCTTTGATCTTAAAATAAAGAAATACTCAATTTGTTAAACAAACAAAAAGCCCCGCCAAATTACTGGCGGGGCTTAGTTTCTCACAATCAATCACAGCGAACTACACTGCAGGCTCACCATCAAATGATAGCGTTCAGGTATTCGGCAGTTGCGGCACGCCGCTCCTTCTCAATTTGCTTCGGATCAAGCTCTACGAACTTCTCATCCGGAGTGACCTTAAAGATCGGCTGGCCTTTCTGCACGATAACACCGTCACCACCTTCGATCAGAATCTTGTCCACGGTGCCGGAGAAAGGCGCAGGAACCTTGTTGAACATCTTCATAACTTCAAGGATGAAGAGCGGCTGACCTTTTTCAAAGTGCTCACCCTCTTTAACGAACATCGGCATACCTGGGGCTTCCTGGGCATAGTACATGCCACCACCCGGCGTAACAATCTCATCAGCCTTGGTCGCTGGTGGCGGCACCAGAACCTTCTTCATGGCTGCCTGCAGGTCTGGGTCATTGAGGTAATCAGGGATCGTCACCTCAAGGTCTTCTTCGACCTTGAAATCATAGAAATCCGTCTTCTCGGCAATCATGAAGAGCAGACCGAAGAGCTCGTTACCGACCTCAAAGCCAAGGTGTGCAGACTGGATCTCTGCCCAGGTCTCCGCGTCGAAGCCACCCTGCGGCTTGGCCTTGCCAAGGATATCGTTAAGCTTGACGAATTCATCTTTACCCAAGCCGAACTTTGCGCGCAGCTCAGCATAGAAAGCCAGGGCATTCTGCAGCAAGTCACGGTCATGAGTCCAGATCACCTCGGCCGCCGGAGCGTCCTTACGCCAGGTCATATTAAGGAACTCGTAAGTTTCCTCGAGAATAACCAGGGGATTGCGCAACCAGACCAGCTTGCCCTTTTCGAGCTTGAAGTTTTTGCGATTAATGCTCAACCAGCCTGACAGCAGATGCGGATCGGCCAGCAAAAGCTCCATGGGACGGGTCAACAGGGTCCCCTTGCGATCCATTGTCTCGGAAACAGCTTTCTTGATCTCCGGGCTATCACTGTAGAGCTTGCCCAGGTGTTTTTTCATCGAGATGAACGCATAGACAACGTCCAGCTTGCTGGCCTCTTCTTTCAGTTTGCCGACCAGCGTCAGGTACGGAACCACAAAACGGGTGGTGGGCTTGGCCATAACGTTCTGACCGAGGAACCAGTTCACAAGGCCATAATGGAACTCGAGGTTGGTCGCCAGATCCGTACCGCGCAGAACGGTGCTGCGGAGAACCTTGGAAAGGTGATTATAGCTGTCCAGGCGATCGTCACCTTTAGTCAGCAACAGTGCAATGTTGGAATCGTAGGCCCCTGCCACCGTATAGCGCATGAACTGACCGGTGTCCGGGTTGACCATGCAAATGCCCTGATCATCACGAATTTCGCCGTCGATCGGCTTCGACCAGTAGCGAATTACGCCACCTGCGCTTGGTGAAAGGGAACAATCCGTTGCATTGAGGCGAGCTTCAGCACCGGCACCAAAGCGTTGTTGACGCTCCGGACGCGGCAGGCGTTCCTTATGCATGGCAAGCAGCGCCATCGCTTCAACCAGTGACTCGACGACAAAGAACTCTTTCTTGTTCTTGGGGTTGGTAAATTTCAGATTGTAGACGAGCTCGGTAACCCTGTGCTCGACCTGGATGCGTGTATTAACTTCCATGAAATAGTGGCGGGCACCATCAACGATACATTCAAAGGTTGAGGCAGAATCAAGGCCGACGGCCATACCGAAACGCTCTGATTCCTCTTCCATGCGCTTGAGAACTTGCAGATCGCTCTCAAGAGCCTTGGCCTGGGCTTTCTGCCCGGCCTTTTTCGCCTTCTTGATTTCATCGCTCAGGGCTTCCTGAGTCACAGAAATTTCGAGAAGCTTCTGCTCATGCATCTGCAACGAGCAGTCTCGTCCACCGAGGGCGATAGCCCACTCACCGTTTCCGAGCAACTGGATCTCGTTATGACGCGTCTGCTCTATATTCAGCTCAACGAGTACGTTTTTATTGTCGCCAACGCCGTTGGCCTTGACCTCAAGAAGGACCTCGCGGACCAGCTCGGGCGCGACCTTTGCGGCCTTTTTGATGTCAGCATCGGAAGGATTCTTCTTGGTCAGAAGAGCAGCGCCAAGAATCCGCTGTCCCTTGCCACCACCGCCACCGATCGCCTTGAGACGAATACGGGCACCGGGGTAGTTCTTGAACATATCGAAGCACTCTTTTTCAACCTGGGCCCCGAGCTCATCGATAGAGAAAAGATCAATCCCTTTTTCGTAAGACGCCATGAGGATGTGACCCGCAAGGTCGACAAGCTCGAGTTTCTTGTCTGCAAGGATTTTTTTGTCGCAGTTAAGCTCTTCCGCCTTGGCCACCGCCAGCAGTGCTTCACGACTCGGGTGCTTGCTGATCAGAGTGCGTGAAGTGACGTTGTCGATACCAGGGGTAACCGATACGTCAACACTCAAAGCGGTGCGCTTGGCTTCGTCTTTCTTGCCCGCGCCACGCTGGGTGGCCGCACAGGGGCCGATAAATTTCAGGCCAGCGTCCTCGATCGAGGCAACAAACTCATCATCCTCAGCCATGAAGCCATAACCGGCAAAGATCGAATCGTAGCCATTGTCTTTGGCAATCTGGATGATCTGACCAATACGCTCGACGCGCTCTTCCTTGGAAGCTCCGGTGTAATCGGGCACCCGGTGCACACGGCTGTTGTCGGTCAACAAACGCAGTTCAGGAGAAAGCGCGTTGGGGTAGACGATTGAATCCTTCTCGGAGAGCAGGATACCATAGTGACTGATCCCCATCTCCTCGTAAACGGTCATCGCTTCCAGACGGATCGGGCCGCGACAAACGATCAACGGGCTGAGCTCTTCGCAAGAGAAAGAACGGACCCATTCCGAGTCAGACTGACTCAAGCGACGATCACTGTGGATCAGTGGATTATTTGTGTAGTTATTATTCTGTGCCATTGCTTTATATCTCCAAATCGAAACCTTGATTCGCTTATGTCAATAGTATCCGCGGTGATTAATGGAATTCGCGTTGGACATCCTGCCAGGACGACGCCTCGTAGTGCCGCAACAGGAAGTTCATGTTCTCACCGAGAACCTGACGCAGGTCGGTCGGCATAACCAGCGAGGAGATAGAACCGAGGGCGAGGCCCTCTTTCGGGTTCATCAATTCTTTCTCGTAGCGCAGGTTCAGTTCAGCTTCCTGGCCCTTGAGCCATTCCGCGGCCTCGGCTTCGGCATCCTTCTTGGCATCCGCACCGTCCATGCCGGCCTTTGTTCTGGCCAGAGTGCCTTCGGCAACCATCTTCTGAGCAGCACCGCGGACCTTGCGAAGCTCGCCCTTATAAACAAATTCCTTACCGGCCGGACCCATAACCGCAAGGCGGGTGGTCGGCAGTGCCAGAACCAGGTCGGCACCGGTGGGATAGTTGTTGTACGAAGCGTAAGCGCCACCGTAAGCATTACGCAGAATCAAAAGGATCCTCGGGGTACGCACGTCGATAATCGAATCGAGCATCGAGCGACCGGCCTGAACAATACCGCGAGCTTCCTGCTCACGTCCCGGCAGGAATCCGGTCGTATCTTCCATGAAGATCAATGGGATATTGTAGATATTGCAGAAGCGAACGAAACGAGAAATTTTCAGAGCCGAATCGCAGTCAATCTGACCGGAAGCAACGGCACTGTTGTTGGCAACAAAACCGACAACGTTGCCACCGAGACGGCCCAGAGCGGTAATCGCCTCGCGGGAACGCTCGGGCTGCAGCTCGAAGTAATCACCGTGGTCACAAATCTGCTGAATGATAATTGAGACATCAAAAGGAGTATTGAAACCGGTTGGTGAATTGAAAGCCTTCTTCAACAGGGTGTTGATCTCCCAGGTTTTACGATCGAGAGGATCGCTGGTTTCCTGGAAAGGAGCCATGCTGTAGTTGTTGTCAGGAAGGTAGCTCATTAGACGGACTGCGGTACGCAGCGCTGCAGTTTCATCAGCGACCATCAGGTCGGTAACGCCGGAAGCGCCGTGGACCTTGGGCCCGCCGAGCTCTTCGGGAGTGATATCCTCACCGAGGACCGATTTAACAACACCGGGGCCGGTCAGACCGAAGAAGGTGTCTTTGGGTTGAATGAGGAAGCTGCCCTGGCGAGGCAGATAAGAGCCACCGCCGGCATTGAAACCGAACATGCACATGACGGTCGGCACCACACCACTGATCTTGCGCAGGGCAGTGAAGGCTTCTGCGTAGCCGTCAAGGCCGCCGACACCGGCAGGCACAAACGCGCCGGCCGAATCGTTCATACCGATCAGAGGCAGGCCCTTCTCACCGCACATTTTAAAGAGACGAGCGAGCTTGTTGCCGTTAGTCGCGTCGATGGAACCGGCCCGAACGGTGAAATCGTGGCCATAGACGCCAACGTCACGACCGTTGATATTGAGAATACCGGTGACCAGAGATGCGCCATCAAGATTCTTGCCCCAGTTCTGGAACAAAATATTGGGCTTGGCCTGGGTCAGAACATTGATCCGCTCCCAGACAGTCATCCGCTTTTTGAAATGTTGCTTTTCAATCTGCCCGACAGCGACGGACTTGACGGGACGCTGGATCAGGTCATGACCTTCCTGCATAACCTCTTCATAGCCACCGCGCTCGCCGGCGACTTCACCGGGAATGGTGAATTCAACTTTCTCAGGTGGATCAAATGGATTCTTCAGTGACGGTGTAATCGCTTTTTTAGCCATCTTTGAATTCCTCTACTTGCTGGAGTTTTTCAGCCGGGAAAACACCCTCGTTCGCCGGCCGGTTGCTATAAAAATTACTTTTCAGATTTTGATCTAATCCAGAGGCGGATAAGACATGAAGTCTACCTACAATAGAATAGGGTTCTATCCACCGCATGGATATAGCCCAAGTGGCACCCCATGTCAACGGAAAATTCATTTTAGATAAAACCAGTTTACTTAGATTAAACGCCAATTTAGCGCGACTACAAACCTTTTCATAACCCCTTTCTGCGCCCGCTACAAAAGGCTTTCAGCCAGATAGCGTAAACGGCGGCAAGGATTGCAAAAACCCATTCCACCACTTAATGTTGACTTCACAAAGACGATTGCCGCATCATAGGCAGGTAATCAAAAAGGTGCCGAATACAAACCGGCAGAAGAGGTTCTCATTGTCTGACATTTTTACAAATTTCCCTGCAGGGCTACAGCTCTGGCCACAAGCCCGGCTAAGATCACGCAACCTGCATGAAGGGTATAATTTCTCCCTCCTGGAGAACTCTAGCGATACCTACCATTTCTCTGTTCTCGCCGGTCCTTCCCACGTGCGCAATATCTTTGACACGTTTGCTGAGAACATGCCTGAAGAGGCGTTCTTCATCCTCGAGTTCTACACCACCGAACCGAACGCCAAAGAGACGGAGTCACCGACACCGACCATTCACTATTCGCCCTACATGCCAACGGTTGAGATTCTCGAAATCATCGCACCTTACTGGGACCGCCTGATGCATGATGGCTTTGTCGGTTTTGGCCTGGCCAACAATCGCTCCAGCCAGGAGATGTTTTATTCGGAGGAAAAAGTTCTGACCTTTTTCACCGACAACCATCTGCGCCTCACGAACCAGCTGGCCGAATCCAGGGTCCCCCACCGACCAGAGTTGCTGCTGCACACGGAACTCGGCCACGACCACCTTTCACTCCTCTGCCTGGAGCGCGAGAACCTTCCCGAAGAGCTGAGGGACTTCAGCGATCGCGATCTCGATTACGCCCACTTTTGCCGTGAGCTGATCGACCGCCTCGAAATGTACCCGGTTGAAGAGAGCCTGTCCTTTTTCTTCTCGCGCAAAGAGCAGAAGATGATCGAAGAGATTCTCAGCCAGCATCCGGGCTATGAAGAGTTTGCCGAGGATGATTTTGGCGCACTCCTTCTCGACTGGAATGAATTTGTCCAGGAATGCTGCACCAACTTTGAGGGCGATCTCTGGGAATACCGCATGGGACTGCAGCTGCGCGACATCCTGCACCACGTTCTCTGCGCCTGCGAGGAACCCCTGAAAAGCCGCATTCTGGAAGTCCTCAAAGAACCTGACGAAAAGTTTCGCCAGATTCTCATCGACAATCGCAAACGCCTGGACGGTCCGGGTACCAGCTCCCCAGAAGAACATTTCTGGTATAACGGCGTGATCCGCAATGCCGGTCACGAGCTTCGTCGCGACCTGATTCGCGACGGCTGGTACAAACCTTAACCGGAACGCGGGACGTGGAGCATGATTTTCCTCTCACCCCGCACCTGACCTTATGATCGCTCTCCTCGCAGCAGTCCCTGAAGAGACCAACCTGATCAGAGCCGCGCTTCTGGATTGTGCCCAGGAATCCGTCAATGGTATCG
>SBFN01000261.1 GCA_006226895.1 Deltaproteobacteria bacterium
GCGATCAAGTTTATAGACCCCCGGGCCGTAGTCTTCGTAAGTAACCTCAGGTTCGTCATGTCGATCGTAAAACAGGGGGCTGTTGCCCTCGCCGACCTTGGCCAGCTGCACCGTATCATCACCCCACCAGTTGCCGCTGACGTCGACGAAGTCACTGAAGGTTTCCGGAGCACTGGCGAGCAACGGGTTCTGGCTTCTACGCGAGGCCGATTGTTTTTGCATGATTTTTTTTGAGCCGGAACGACTCTCCCAGTCTGCACTCTGATAAATACCGAGCTTAACGCCAAGAACATTACCCAGAAAATTATTCTCTTTAACTTCCGGATAAGCAGAAAAATCACAGTAGAGCGCCAGGGCGTTCTGTTCAAAACTGTTCAAACGAACTTTGGGATTGGATTTGCGGTAATTATATAGAGCCATTTCGTTATCGCGAAACAGATTGTTCTCAACCAGAGGAGATCCGTACTGATCATTGTGTACGGCGGTCTTGTTGGCGATGAAACGATTATTTTTGATCACCGGATACGAGAAGGAGAAATTCAGCACCCCGTACTGGTTGCGCTCAAAGAGGTTTTCTTCGATCAGCGGGGTGCTCTTGGTTTGGCTGCAGTAGACCCCGACTTCATTGTCAATGAAGATGTTCTGACTGATACGATCCGGATAGTTCTGCAGCAAGGTGACCGCCTGCTTGTTTTTCTCAAATCTATTGTCGGCAATCTCGCCCTTACTGTTGTGAGAAGCCAGGATCGCTGAGCGCGATTGGTTGACAAAGCTGTTGCCTCGAATCTCCGGACCGGACTTCATTTCATTGGCGATGCCAACCTGATTATCCTTAAAGGTTGAATTAATAATAACCGGGCTGGATTCGCGCAGCAGCCTAACACCAAATTCGCCGTCCTTAAAGGTACAGTTTTCGACCTTGAAGTTCGTGGCAAAGCTGCTGAGCGCTGCCTGGGCGGAGTAAAATTCTGTCCAGACCAGGGAGCTGCCTTGAGGCGCCTCCATAAACTCGATTCCCAGCCAACCTTTCGGGCCCTTGAAAACAACTGGAGCCGCTGCGTTGCCATTGCTTATGATCAGCCCGCGCACGCTGATTTTTACCTGGGTATTCGCTACGGACACCTGGGTACCAGGATCAATCGTTAAAGTCGCACCAGGGCTCACAATGACCGGCTCCTGCAGATCAACCTGCCCGGACCATTTCACCGTCCCCGTCAGTTCCATGCCAAAGCTGGCGCTGACCAGAATCAAGCTGGCAAATGCGACAATCCAACTAGTCAGAAGTCTTTGGTGCCACATGGATTACAACCTCCTCTTGCTTTGTCGAAACAGTAACCGGCACAGGGTCGCCACCGGACGCCTGCAACTTGCCATAAAGCTCATCACCTCCCGCCGGCCCGCCAAAGGCTTGCCGCGCCAGCAGGTAGTAGGGGCCACTGTCGGGGAGAGAAATCTCGAAATGGCCGTCAGCCCCGGTCGGCGTAGAGAAGAAATCGGGGTTTCCGGTCATCGCTGCTTGCCTGTAAGCAAAAACGTAGAGTCCCGGCTGAGGGACCCCCGAGGCGTCAACGACCTGACCGCTTATACCTTGCAGGTCAACAACCTCTGCCTCCAGCATCGAGAGACGGGTCACCGTCTCGATCTTGACCTCCTGGACCTGGCCGGCCTCGATGCGAACCGGGTTGCCATAGTAATAGTTGAAATAGTCGCCGATCTCTATCGGCCCGAACTGGCCGCCCTGCATTCTCTTGCGCGCCAGCAGATAATACTCACCGGGAGGAAGATTGAGCCGGAAATCACCACGAGCCACCGGCTGAATAAAGTACCCCGGCCCCTTGAAGTTTTTAGAGGGGTCTTTGTAGACATAGAGATAAGCCTTTTCCAACGGCTCGCCCTGGTAGCTGAGTTGACCATAGATCCCTGACCGTGCAGCCTCTTTCACCGGCTGCGCTTCCGGAACACGGACCAGGTTGAAGCCGACGTTGCGATACCCCTCGGCTGGAACCTGAATCGGACTGCCGCTGTAATAGCAGAACAGATCCCCCGGCTTGAGGGCTCCGGAGCTGTTGCTGGCAGTGAGAACGTAGTTGCCAGGTTTTAGATCAAGTTGATAAAGACCATCAAGGTCGGTCGGCGCTGATACCGCGACCACGTCACCTTTGCCAATGTCCGCAATCTGTCGATAGGCCCGGACTGTTATCTCCTGGATCAATTCACCGCGCCAGGCGACACGACCGCGCACACCACTCTCGGCGAACGCGGTCACACTGACCAGGCAGATCAAAACACAGGCAGAAAGAGGACGGTACCATTTCATCGTTCTATCTCCGTTGCCGGGTCTTTACGCCATGGGGAATGGGCAACCTTGTCCAAAGGGTACTCTTCACCTTCATCGACAAAAGTCGTTTGATCCCTGCCATCATGGATGAAAGAGGGGTTGCCGTCCGGGCCTATGCTAGCCAGCTCCAGCGTACCCTCTCTCCCCCACCAGTTATCGCCGGCGTTTACCATGCCGTCAAGACGCTTGGCGCGCCGATCTTCTTCGCTCACACTGCGCATCCCCTGACCGGCAAAAGCACTGCGCGCCGAGGTCTCTCCGGCCCGGGCATCAGCGCCACGCTTTGCTTCCCAAGAAGAGGATTGAAATTCCAACTTAACAGCTATCTCGTTGCTCATAAAATCGTTGCTCTCGACCTCCGGATACGAGGAATAGGCAATCAACAGACCGACGCCATTTTCCTCAATCCGGTTGCCCGTCAGCAAAGGGTCCGAGCGGCGATAGATATAGAAACCGGTCTGGTTGCCAAGCAGCAGATTACCACGCAGGACCGGACGGGCGGCGCGATCAACCTGAACCGCGATCGTGTTCTCTTCAAACCGGTTGTCGAGCACTTCCGGGTCAGTACCATGGTAGGCGATCATCAGGCCGGTATCGTTGTTCACAAATTGATTGCCCTGAAACATTTGCGGCCGGGCGTGATAGAGATAAACACCGTAACGCAAATTTCCTTCAAAACGACAATCAACAACCGATGTTGTGCTGTCATCCTTGATAAAGAGACCGACCTTGAGATTCCCGGTAAAGCGACAGCGGGTCACCTTGCCGGCGGCCTTGCCGCGCACTTCCATACCGACTTTGTTGGCAGAAAGGATCATGCCCTCCAGCTGTGGGCCGCCCCCCAGGACAAAAACGCCTGTTGCTGCGCCTTTAATTACACAGTCCGTTATTCGGGTGGTGTTATCAACCCCCTTGAGACGCAACCCTTCCCAGTTCTCACCTGAGAACTCCGCACCTTCAGCCACCAAGCGACCGGAGACTTCTAGCCTGGCACCGCTAAAATGCAGCTGGGAACCAGGAAGGACCGTCAAGGTCGCTCCGGCCAGAACCTGAACATCCTCGCTAAAGGAGTGCTGACCGTCCCAGACCGTATCCTGGTCCACAACCAGGGCGGCTGCCGGGGTTGTGAAGAAGAAGGTTAGAGCTATCAGGAGAAAGAATCTCACCAGAACTCCTTGACGATAATCGTGCCGAGGTCATCGTTCGCACCACGGGTGACGGTGACGCTATGATCGGCCTGGCCATCGAAAGTTCCGACCCACTCCCCCGGCTCCAGGGGCCCGCCAAAAGCGCTGCGGGCACCGATGTAGTAGGTCCCGCCATCACTGAGGAAGAGGGAAAAACTCCCGTCAGCACCTGTCGGAACCGACATATGCACCGGCTTGCCAACCATGCGGCTGTCAAGATAAGCGAAGACATAAACATCACTGACAGGCAGATCATCCGCATCGACAACCTGTCCGCGCAGCAAGGTTTCCGTTTTGGTGAAGACGCCCTCTGCCTGACGTAGCGCATGCACCTCCGCGTCCACCCTGGTCAGGGCAAAAGTGTTGAGAGCCAGGATCTCGCCGCTGCGAATTTCAACCGGATTGCCAGGATAAGCTGCATTCAGGTCACCGGGAGACAGGGCCCCTGAGCGGCTGCCATCCGCTCGCTTGCGAGCAACCAGGGAGTAGCGTCCAACGGGCAGGTTGATGGTGAAGCGTCCGTTTTGGTCGGCCTGCACCGCCTCGCCGTAAGACGGGCCAATCAGCCCGGCATCGGTTTCTGTGTAGATATAAATAAAAGACCTTGAGACCGGTTCCCCCTGATATGTGATCAGGCCGGCGACCCCGGTTTTCTCGTCGGCGACAGGCAAACCTTCCCGGCCCATTTCACGCAGATTAAAGCTTGCGACCGGGGCTATTCTATCAGCGACCTGGTGCGGGTTGGCCGGTGACTCCGCCATCAACATGCGGGTTCGACCATCGTCTGTCGTTTCACGCTTCTTGCCGATCACGAAGTAAGAGCCTTCCGGCAAAGAAACCTGGTAGCGGCCCTCGGCGTCAGTTGTCGTAACGGCGAAGGGTTGCACGGAACGATCCTTGTCAGCCTTGAGATAAATCTCAAGCTGAGCCGTCGCCAGAGGTTGATCCTGGAAGAGGAGCTGTCCGCTCAGACCGCTGCCGTTTTCCGGCGTGCAGGCCGACAGCAGCCCCCCCAGAAGCAACAGGAGAAGACAGGGATATTTTAAAAAGACATTGTTCATCTTGTAAAGCTCGCTTCAAAATTTAGACAAGAACGACGAAAGACAAAAACCTTCATTGAACGCAAATAGCAACGGGTAAAAACGGCTAAGGGCCAAAAGCAAAAATCAACAGGCTTTTCTCTGAGTCTTTGCACCTCCGCGTTGAATCTTCCTCCGGGCTTTTATGATTTCCACAGCCCTTAAGAGCGACCACCCTTAAAAACCGGCACCAACGCCAACAAATACAATAAAGTACCCACCAGCAATGTCACCGTGAACCCGGCATTCATGGCAACAACCACGGCCAGGATCGCTCCGAGCACGCTCGTAGCGCTGTTCACTCCCCAACTCCAGGGAACCAGGTCGTTGCCGTCGTGAAACAGGCGCATACCGATCGGCAAAGGCATCCCCATCAACAGCCCCAGAGGTATCAATAAGACTCCGGCCACCAGGCAACGGGCAAAGACCGGCAATCCCATACAAGGATCAAGGATCGAAGGCAAACCGAAGACATAAACAATAGAGAGCAAGACCAGTGCCAACAGAATCTTTGGCAGCCAGCGAGGCAAACGATCTGACGGCAAGCGTGACGAACAGAGCGCACCGATGCCGGAACTGATCAGAAGAGAACAGAGGATAACCGCCAAAGAATAGATTGGCGGGCCAAGGAACAGAATGAACCGCCGCAGCAGACCAATCTCGATAAACATGAAGCCAAGACCGAGGCAGGCAAAGTAAAGCACGCGCCAACCGCTACCAGCGCTTTTCAACCCCTGCCGGCGCCACAGAAGCAATGGCAGGATCAGGAAAGCCGAGACACAAACGCCCACTACAACCAGCAGGTTACGCAGTGTCACGATGGCTCTATCTTCGAACTTGCCCTGCTCTGGAAAACTTAAAAGCTTAATAAATTCGGCAGGTTTCAACATGTAGTAGAAAAACGGCCGATCATCCGTCACAGGCCTGATATCGAAAGGAAAGTCAGCATGGAACTCTGCGCTGCCATTGGCGCTGACCAGCTCATGGAAAGCCCCTTTACCATCGCGACGATCAGGCAGGTAGACCTCCTGAAACTCCATATCGACCGTAAGGTCTCTCAGGTTGGTCAATTCTTCTGCCGAGAATGGAGTCTTCTTGAGCATGAAATTAGCCAGCCCGCGCTCACGGACAACAGCGATATGAGCAGCCGGGTCAGCCACCCCCTGATCTTGCAGCAAGGCCAATCCAAGAGAGACCAGACGCAGGGTCTCCCGCTCAAAGATAAAGCGTGAGATAGTCAGGATTCCGTCATCCTTGAGATGGTCCCAATAGTCTGTGAAGGCTTCCAGAGTATAGAGATTGTTCTCTGACAGAGTGAAGGCACCGGCGGCCGGAGCCATGCGGCCAAAGACGGCAGACGCCTGGATGATGTCGTAGCGGTTCTGATCGCGACGTACAAAGCTGCGACCCTCGTCGACAACGGAACGCACCTGCGGATGACGGTAGAGCTCTCCGGTCAAGGAACCAAAGTGGTCATTGACCGCATCGACAATCAACGGATTGACTTCCACGGCCGTAACCTTCTCGGCGCCCGAAGCCAGAGCGGTCAAAACATCCTTGCCGCCGCCGGGGCCGATGACCAGAGACGTTGGTTGCTCTTTGATCCGGTAGGCAAGACCGATGACATTCTTACGGAAGAAATCGAGGCCGGTCTGCCGGTCCCAGCGATACATGGTGGTGTAGCCGGTGTCATCGACAACCATGCCAAGCTGATCTGGCACTGGCCCCCGGTATGTACGCGACAGGCCCCAGGCCTGGTCCTTGGCTTGCCCCTCGGCCGGATAAACCGCCACGCGCGAGAAAGAATTCCAGGCACTCCAGAGCAGGTTCGGCTCATAACGTCCACGCACGAAACGTATCTCGGCGAAGCCGGTCATGGCGTGAACCGTACCGAGCGCGAGGAGCAGCACCAGCAGCAACAGAGCCCCCCAACGATGCACGGCCTCGATGTTTCGTGGCAGCAACAGGGAAGCCGCCACAACACCGACAGCGGCAATCAGCAGCAACGAAGTGATCCCGCCAAACAACTTAAGCAGCAGGATAATCAACAGGCAACCGCAACCGGCGCCAATCAGATCGTAGAAGTAGAGGCGGCTGAAATCAGAATGATAACGCCCGAAAAGAACAGTGAGAGAAATCCCGGCGAAGAAAAACGGCAGTGCGGTCACCAGGTACAAGCAGGTAAGAGCGACCAGCATACTGATCGGCACACCGGCGTCAGGCGTGCCTTGCTGAAAGGGTTGATAAAAAGGTTGATGAAAAAAGGATAAAATTTTGAAACCAATATGAGGCTGCCAGCGAAACAGGACAAACACCGCAAAAAAGAGAGCGACACTCAACCCGAAGAGGATGGCACCTCGGGCGGCCAGGAAGCGCGCATCGCCCCCCTGGAACCACCGGGGTCTCAGCTGCACGGTCAGCGCGGCAACGCCAAAACCGAAGAGGGCCAGAGAGAT
>SBFN01000081.1 GCA_006226895.1 Deltaproteobacteria bacterium
TCCCTTTGAACCACAGCAGCGGCTCGCCCAGACCCTTATGCGATTGCGCCGGGTCGCACGTCCCGGCAGCCTGATTTTACTGCTGAGTGATTTTTCCCAATGGGATGAACAAGTTGAGAAGCAACTAAGCCTTCTCAGCCGGCATAATGATCTGGGTTTGATCTTCTGTCATGACCCCCTTGAGGCAGAGCTTCCTCCTGCCGGGAGCTACCGGGTCAGCGATGGCAAAAACGACCTGACCATGAGTACCCTTGATCGCTCGGGTCGTGATCATTATCGCGACAAGTTCGTGAAGCACCTTGAAACCATTGAGCAGTTTTGCCGTCAGAGGCGCAGCCTGTTTCTAACCTGTGCCACCAACCAGCCCCCCCTGGATTGTCTGCAGCAGGGTCTGCTGAAGCGAAGAGGAGGCTGAGATGCCATCAGCGCCCTTCTCCCCTGACAGTTTGCCTTTACGAGATATTCATCTGCCACCTGCTATCTCATGGTGGCCCCCGGCTCCCGGGTGGTGGCTGTTGTTGCTAGGACTGTTCCTGTTGATTGTCGCACTCTACACCATCCACCAGCGACGACAGCGCAAACAGTTAAAGAAACGGGCACTCTTTGAGCTGGATGAACTGCAGCGCCAGTACAGCGAGTTTGAGAACCCGAAACAACTGCTTAAGGGACTGTCCCGTCTACTTCGCAAATCTGCAATTCTCCACTTTCCGCAGAACAACTGTGCAGGCCTGGTTGGTGAGGGCTGGCTCTGTTTTCTTGATCAACAGCTTGAGGATCAGCCTTTCTCTCAAGGGCCTGGTCGACTTTTGGCCGAAGGCCCGTACCTGTCGCAGATCGAGCAGGTTGATACCGAAGCACTGCTGGTGCTCTGTCGCAGATGGCTGCAACAGCTTCCACCAGCGCCGAAACCGCAGGGGAGACGAAGATGATCGAGTTCGTCTGTCCCTGGGCTTTCCTGCTGCTGCCTCTTCCTTATCTGGTACATCGCCTCTTTCCTGCGGCACTGGCCGCTGAAGAAGCCGCTCTCTGGGTTCCTTCTTTACAGCCTTTTGTCGATAACCGTCATCAACGTAGTCGGCGACGTTGGCCATTGTGGCTGCTGGTGCCGATGCTCTTCTGCTGGCTGCTGCTGGTTTCGGCAACAGCGCAACCGCAATGGCTCGGTGAACCCTTGGAATTACCGGTCAGTGGCCGTGACCTGGTGATGGCGGTCGATCTTTCCGGCAGTATGAAAACCGCGGACTTTGTCCTTGAGGGAGAGACCGTCGATCGCCTGACTGCACTCAAAAAAGTGGCTGTTGAGTTCATTCGCCGTCGTCAGGGAGACAGGATCGGCTTAATCCTGTTTGCTGACCAGGCCTACGTACAAACCCCTTTGACCTTCGACCGGCAAACCGTTGAACGCCTGCTACTCGAATCAGTCTTGGGCCTGGCCGGGGAAAAGACGGCCATCGGTGATGCCATCGGCCTGGCCGTCAAACGCCTGCAAGAGGCAAAAGCAAAACAAAGGATTCTGATTCTGCTCACTGACGGCGCAAATACCGCCGGCCAGGTCAGTCCCATCAAAGCAGCAGAGCTTGCCGCAAGAGAGGGTCTGAAAATCTACACCATTGGTATCGGCGCAGATGAGATGACGGTGGGCTCCTTTTTCTTCAAACGTACGGTCAACCCTTCTGCCGACCTCGATGAGAAAAGCTTGCGCGCAATCGCCGAACAGACCGGCGGCCGTTATTTCCGCGCTCGTGACACCGCTGAGTTGGAACAGATTTACCTCATGCTAGATGAACTGGAACCGGTGGAGAAAGATCAGGAAATATTTCGCCCGGTTACAGCGCTCTATCACTGGCCGCTCGGTGTGGCCCTGTTTGGCGCTTTGTTAGTCGGGCTTATTGATCAGGGCCGACAGCGTTGGGGGTGGCGATGAGCCAGTTTCATTTTCTACGTCCGGACTGGTTCTGGCTGCTGCTGCCGCTGGCCCTCCTGCTAATCTGGCTCTGGCAACAACAACTCCGAAGCCGTAGCTGGCAGGCGGTCTGCGATCAGCAACTGCTCCCCTACCTGCTTCTCGGTCGGTCCCAAAGACGCCGTAACTGGCCGCTTCACCTGATCATGATCGCGCTGTTGTTGGCTATCATCGCCCTCGCAGGCCCGACTTGGGAGCGCCTGCCACAGCCACTGTTCCGCCAGAATTCTGCGTTGGTTATTCTGCTCGACCTTTCAGCGTCCATGAATGCGGCTGATCTCAAGCCGAACAGACTGGTTCGGGCTCAGTTGAAGGTCACTGACATTCTTCGTCAGCGACGTGAGGGGCAAACGGCCCTGGTGGTCTTTGCCGGTGACGCCTTCACCGTGACTCCATTGACCGATGACAGCAAGACGATCGCAGCGCTGCTCGACAGCCTGGAGCCGGCTCTGATGCCAGTCTTTGGCAGTCGCCCAGATCTGGCCATCAAGCAGGGACGACGCTTGCTGCAGCAAGCCGGACTGGCAACAGGGGATTTGCTGCTG
>SBFN01000058.1 GCA_006226895.1 Deltaproteobacteria bacterium
GAGATGTTCCGTACCTTCAACTATGGTATCGGCATGGTCCTCGTGGTTCCGAAAGATTCCGCGGACGACATTATCTCCCGTTTGAAAGGCCTCAACGAAGAAGCCTATATCATAGGCGAGATCGACACCTGTAAAGGCGAGTGTAATCAGGTGGAGCTGGTTTAAAAGCTGAGACTGGGGAATAGGGGCTAGCTCTCTGCATACGCATGGAAGGCCCCGTGCCCTAAAGAAACAACGAAAGACTAACTTTTCTCAAGTCACTAGTCACTGGCCACTAGTTACCAGTAACTGGTTACAGTCTTACCCTGGAGAAGCTCCATGTCAAAATTGTTGCGTATCGGTGTTCTGGCCTCGGGTGGCGGCACAAACCTGCAAGCGATCATCGATCGTTGTATGGACGGAAGCCTTGCCGCCGAGATCGCTGTCGTCATCACCAACAATCCGGGCGCCGGCGCTCTGGACCGTGCCAGCAGTGCCGGAGTACCGACACTCTGCATCAATCATCGAGATTTTTCCCAGCGCGAAGACTTTGACAAGGCAGTCGTCAAAGCGCTGCAAGACGCCGGTGTCGAACTGGTTGTTCTGGCGGGCTTTATGCGCATCATCACCCAGACCTTTATCGACGCCTTCCCCGAACGGATAATCAATATCCACCCGGCCCTGCTACCGGCTTTTCCAGGACTGCATGTGCAACAGCAGGCACTCGATTACGGAGCACGCTTTTCCGGCTGCACAGTGCATCTTGTCGACGGTGGCGTTGATACAGGCCCCATCATCATGCAAGCGGTCGTACCGATCCTTGCCGATGATGACGCCGACACCCTTGCCGCCCGCATCCTCGAACAGGAGCACCGAATTTACCCTCGCGCCATCCAGTTGATTGCCGAAGGTCGTGTTCACATAAACGGCCGTCAGGTAAAGATCGACCCGGATGGTGTTGTCAAGACAACCGCGCTGGTCAACCCTGCCGTCACAGACTGATTGTTCCAATGGGCAAAGAAGAGACCCCCAAAACGAGCGGCGAAACAATCCTGGTCAGCGCCTGCCTGCTGGGATTGCCGACCCGCTATGACGGCAAGTCCAAACGTTCTCAGGACGTTCTCGATTACCTGCAACGTGAGGGTTTGACGCCGATTCCGGTCTGCCCTGAACAACTCGCCGGCATGACAACCCCCAGAGACAAGACTTTTTTCCAGTCGGGTGATGGCCGGGCCGTTCTCGCTGGCAAGGGGGCCGCTGTTTCGGAAAAGGGCCGGCTTATGAATGTCATTTTCTGCCGTGGCGCAAAGATGACCCTGGAGATCGCCCGTTTAAGCGATTGCCGCAGGGCGTTATTAAAAGAGGGGAGCCCTTCATGTGGTGTTCACAGGGTTTATCAGGGTGAAAATAAGGTTGCGGGAGTGGGTATCACCACTGCGCTGCTGCTCAATTCCGGGATGGACGTGATATCGGAAGAAGATCTTAAATAACACCAGGCTGAACTGCTATGAGGCCCCTGCCCACCGAAGCGGTCCACGTTAACGTAAACACGCTAATGTTAGAGAAAGACACCAAGAGAACCATAGCTTTTATCACTGGGTTAACCCTTTGCGCCTTGATTGGTTTTCTTTGTGTCTTTGCGTTACGCTTTTGAACAAAAAGTTTGCCTCCACAACAATAATAACGAATCGAACATTAACAACATCATGAGCAGCAAACACTACGACATAGCCATCATCGGCGGATCCGTTGCCGCCCGTATTGCAGCAGCGCTCCTCGCCAAGCAAGGCAACCGGGTGCTCTTTTTACGCAATCGCGAAGCCAAAGCCCCGGCCTGGTTCCATTCATCGCTCTTTTTGGAGAAATTGCTCGGAGTGCTTGGGGGACGCGCCTGCTTTGTTGCACAGCAACCGATTCAGGTCATCTCTGAACGAGCCAGGGTCACATTGAGCAGCGACGTACAGCTCGAGGAAGAGTTGTCCAGGGAGTTCGGTGAAGACGGAAAAGCCGTCAGTCAATGGCTCGAAGAGCTACGTCTTGATGGCATTAAGCTGGAGGAACTGTTCTGGGAGAGCGGTGGCTTGCCGTGGCCTTCCCTGAAAGCAAAGGGCCATTTAAAGCTCCTCAGTCTTAAACGTCGCATCAACTGGCAAGAGCTTGAAGCGCCAGTATCTCAAAGTATAGAGCGGTTTAGCGAGGCGACAAAAACTTTTCTGACCGACCTCCTTCAAGGCCTCTCCTCAAACAAGATCACGCAACTTTCTTATTCCAGGGCGGCCTTGCTCTGGGCTCAGACATTGCGTCCGGAGAATCTTAAAGAGCCTGATTTCAGCGACATGCTGAATAAGCGCTTTGAACAGTTTCATGGGGCGAAGGGGCAAATAGACGATCTGAAATCGCTTAGTTACAGCGGTTCCAAATGGACAGGAGGTCAATTCACCTCGGGCGGTCTCTTTACGGCAGACAACTTCCTGCTTGGCGACAAACAATGGATCGACAGGTTTGCGCCCCTGGAGACTGGCAGACTCGATCGGCCTGAGGCGCCATCTGTTTACCGCACCAGCAATCTGGCAGGCCAGCTGTCACCACTCCTTGCCAAGCGTGTCATCTGCGGTGGAGAGCTACCGATGCGCATGGCAATTGAAGAACATGAAGAGGAGTTACGTGGTCTGATTGTTAGTGACGCCAGGTCATCAGAATCTCTGGTTCGCCTCCAGATGGAAGAAATTCTACCTTTTGCCAAATACCGCCTTTCTGAAGACTCTCGGCCTCTTGAAGCAGAAACAAACGATAAGGCAGCTTGCGCTGCAAAACCTTTATTAAATCTGCCGATCAGAATAGACAAGAATCTTTATTGTGCTGATCGTACCGTGCTTCTGCCGGAGATGGGCGCTGCAGGCGCAGCTTTACTGGGCTGGACGCTCGCTGAAAACCTTGGCAAAAAAAATGACAAGGCGAAAGTTTAAGAAAACCCCTTGCAAAACCCCCTCAACCGTGCTAGAAGATTCCGTTCAGAACAAATAGGAGGAACAAACAATGGCGAACGTATGTGATGTCTGTGGGAAGAAATCGATGACTGGCTGTAATGTCAGCCACGCGCATAATAAAACCAAGAAGGTCTTCAAGCCGAACCTGCAGAAGGTACGTGCCGTCCAGAATGGTTCCGTGCGCAGCATGAAAGTCTGCACGCGCTGCATTCGATCAGGGGCTATCCAGAAAGCCAGCTGATCTGATTATTGCGAAAAGACAAAGGGGCCTCCTGTTTCAGGGGGCCCCTTTTTTCGTTCGGGATTATACCCAAAAAAAGCTGTAAGGATTTAACGCAAAGGCGCGAAGGGGTAGAGAAAGACCGCAAAGAAGTCACTTCAAAAAAGAATAGTTACCCTTTGCGTCTTTCTTGGCTTTTCTTAGTGTCTTTGCGTTGGTCTTTTGATTTCATCTCTTACTTGTTTTTGTGTAAAGACGTATTCGCCTTGTTTGGATTATAGGTCCGTTTTCGTAAGTTTGTCCGCTTTTCAGCGCTGCTCTTTCTCAGCGGTCTCTGTGTCTCGAGTGAGCTGAGCGAACGGGCGTGAGGAAGCTTTTGATTGTATCCGGGAGCGGGTACAGAGATAAAGGTTCTCACTCTCTTTCAGGCTTGAGCGGAAGAGTAAAAGTCACCGTAGTGCCCTCACCGAGACGGCTTTTGACAACAATTTCACCACCGTGATCTTCAATAATCTGCTTCACAATACCCATCCCCAGACCCAGGCCATGGGTCTTGGCATCAGCATCCTCGCCACGATAGAACCGGTCAAAAACATTATCCACCTGCTCAGGGGACATTCCCTGCCCCTGGTCGACGATCGCAACGCAAACGGACTCTGGTCCAGTCGAGGTCTGAACCTCTATAGGCCCTCCCCGGGGTGAATACTTTATTGCGTTGCTCAACAGGTTGTACAACAACTGGGTTATGCGACCAGGGTCAAACAAGAACCTTTCGGGCAAAGGGTTGTTATGAACAACAGTGATTTCATGACTTTCGTTTTTCACACTCAAAGAACCAACAACCTTTTCAACTACATCACCCAGTTGCGCCTCTTTTAACTCAATACCCAATGAACGCCCGATTTGAATACGACCGATATCGAGCAGATCGTCCACCAGTCGATTGAGAATCTCCGCGTTACTTTGAATAATTGAGAGGTACTCTTGCTTCAGATCCTCCTCAAGAGGCAAGCCGGCCTCGTTTTCAAGTAATTCGGAGTAACCGACTATAGCAATCAGAGGGGTGCGCAGTTCATGCGCAGCGGTAGAAATAAAAGTGGTCTTGGCCTGGTCAAGCTTTAGCAGCGCAGCTTCGGCTTTTCTCTGCTCAGTGACATCCTGAACGATACTCAGTATCCTTACCTCTCCACCGAAATCCACGGCCCGGCTGGAAACCAGGCAGGTCATTGGCCGACCGCCCTTGCCGTAAAACTGGCTTTCCAGATTATCTATGAAACCAAACGTCTGAATGGCTGAAACCATACGCTCTCGATCCTTGGGGAATCGCCAGAAACCAAGCTCCTGCGACGTACGGCCAACGACTTCATCCGCTGTGAAATCTGTATGTTCGGTAAATGCCGGGTTGACCATATGGACAACACCATCAGTTGAGGTGATGATCGTTGCAACCGGATTGGTTTGGAAAAAAACCCGAAACAGCTTTTCACTCAGTTTAAGGGCCTCTTCCGTCTCTTTACGGTCGGTAATATCCAACCATGAGCCGATCACTTCCAGCGGTCGACCTGAGGCATCGCGAACCAGACGAAGTTCATCGAGGACCCAGAGGTATCCACCATCGACTTTTCGCAGACGGTACTCATGTTTATGAAAACCGTTTGCGGAAATCCTGGCATAATCGTTAAAGACACATTCAACATCATCGGGGTGGATCAGATCTCGCCAGAAGTCTGGATTGTGGAGGCAAACCTTTGTGTCGAAGCCAAAGCGTGAAGTGAGGTTATCGCTGATAAAGGTCAGATTGAAGGGTTCATCAACGCGGCCGGCATAGATAATAGCCGGCGAGTGTGAGAGGATATGGTTTATTCGTTGATTCAGAGGATCTTGCATCTAAGCCCCAGCGAAAAATGAGCTAAAAACTAACCAAGACAAACAATCGTTACTGATAAGTGTTCTTGTAATGGCAACAGAATAGACGGGAAAAGCCATTTTGCAGAGCTCAACAAAAGTCCATTGCTACTGAGCGACGATGAAACTATCAGGATAACCGTTGGCTTCGACCTCGAGAAGCCCCGTGGAAGCCTTGGCCATTGCGTTAAACAGGCCAACCCTGACCCGGTAAAACTTCTGCCCATTTACCCACCCTGCCGCAACAGAGGAACTGCCATACTGGCCTTTAAGCTTCGCGGCCAGCCGGTCTGCGTTCGCCTTGACGGTAAAGGCGCCTACCTGGATCATAAACGGCCCGACATCATAGCTGTCCGGCTGGGTGTAGTGAGGCGCGCTCCCTGCGGGTCCTTTATCCTGGTAGCCAAGGGCCTCAATCCGTACCTTTGCAGTTCCCGGCCCCACCACCCCCAACTCGCTAGCGGCAGAGTATGAGAGATCA
The DNA here is from genome assembly GCA_006226895.1 of Deltaproteobacteria bacterium. Classification (GTDB taxonomy): domain Bacteria; phylum Desulfobacterota; class Desulfuromonadia; order Desulfuromonadales; family BM103; genus M0040. The sequence goes on from SBFN01000058.1 coordinate 5,573, forward strand.
ATGATGCGGCTTCTGACAAAAGGCCCGCGATCATTGACCCGCACAACCGTGGAACGACCGTTTTCGAGGTTGGTGACTTTCAGGTGCACGTTCATCGGCAAGGTCTTATGAGCGGCCGTCATGGCATACATATCGTAAGTTTCACCGTTACTGGTTTTGCGACCATGAAACTTCTTGCCGTACCAGCTGGCAATCCCCTGCTCAGCGAAACCCTGCGCCGAAGGGATCGGCTGGTATCTCTGGCCATTGACCTCGTAAGCCCTTTGCGTAGGCTTAACCTTGCCCGTTGGCGAAGGGGTTGATGCGGGCGTGTCCAGGACTCGGACATGATAAGTCGGTTCACCGCAAGCAGCGAGCAGCAGGAGAATGATGAGCAGGGCATATTGCTGAATAAATTTAGTCATATGAGCATTGATAAAGGAAGCGGGCCGTCAAGTCAACCGATCACTTCCGGCGTTTGCTGTTCATCCTGAGACGACAGAAAGCTCTCCACTTCCGGCAACGTCGGAATAGCGGTTCTCCCGCCTAAAGCGCGCGCTTTTAGAGCTGCACAAGCCGCAGCAAAACGAAGGGTCCTTTCGAGAGGCCAATTTTGCAGCAAACCGTAGACATAGCCACCATGAAAGACATCACCACAGCCGGTCGTATCAATGGCTCCAACCGCAAAGGCCGGTTGAAGAATGGGAGATAAGCCCTTGCCCATGCTCAGGCTGCCAGAGCGACCCATAGTAACCGTGACTTCAACCGCTCCATAGCCTAGCAGGCCTTGAATAGCGGCCTCAGGATCGTCTCTGCCAATAAACTGTCGGGCAAATTTTTCACTCACGACAAGGTGATCAATAAATGGCAGAAGTTCCTCGCTACCGGGGCGCAGTGTTCCGCCGTCGAGAACCGTGGTAACGGCCTGCCTCCGCGCCAGTTTCGCCGCAGCGATCGCCGGGTCGAGGTGTAATCCGTCCAGATGTAGAATACGGACAGAATCTGACAGCAGGCCTGGCAGTCGTTCCGAAAAAACGGGGTGGGCTGTTCCGCGATGCCAGAAAATATTGCGATGACCCTGAGCATCGACAGACACAAAAGCAACCTGGCTGGAGCTTTGTGCTGATTGCATCAGGTAGGTGCAATCGACGTTTTCCTGAATCAAGCCCTCGCGAATCTGCCGACCGAAGTCATCATCACCCACAGCACCGGCCATCGCAACCGGCACACCCAAGCGTGACAGCGTCACCAGTGCCGTTGCGACCGGGCCACCACCTTGAACCAGCAAAGAGTTCAGCTCGGCCTTCTCGTCAAGCTCTGGATAATTGTCGACCTGACCGAGTATGTCGAGGGAGCATTGTCCCAGTCCGATGACCAATGGCTTCATGTTACTGTCCCGGTTTACTGATAAAATCTTTTGTGCCGCAGAGTCACAGAGGGCACAGAGGAAAGCTAACACCTTTTAAGTCTCTCTGTGTTCTCAGTGACTCAGGTGAGAATAGCGAACAGTTGGTAAACAGCTTTTGAATTTAAGGGTATTTCTCTGCGCCTTCGCGTCTCTGCGTTGAATGTTTTCGGCAAAAAAGAAAGGGACAGAAAATCAATTCCGTCCCTCTAAATTCTTACTCAACAACCTGATTCAACGATCTATTCTTCGATGACCGACATGGCACG
>SBFN01000163.1 GCA_006226895.1 Deltaproteobacteria bacterium
TAGAGGTTGCTGTAGGTGGTCTGGAAATCATTGAACGCGATGGCCTTGCCATTGACGACTGCAGCTTCAGCGCTCTGGTCTTCACCTGCAGGGCCTCCGGGCGAGGAGAGCATGGCGTAGCCGATGACGAAGCTGAGGATGATGATGGCAAAGGCGATCTTGATGATGATTGATTTCTGTTTGTTACGCACAAAATCGAGCATGAGTTGAATGTTCTCCTCGAGTAGAAAATTATGTTATTTGGCCATTGACCGTGCCGGCCATTCTTGTCGTGTCACGGATCGAGCGAAGGCCTCCAAAGCAATAGGGCCGAATGTTAGACAATCGTCTGTGTAAATGCAACAGTTTTTACTCTCTCGTGAATTACGGCCTTGAAGGCTTTTGGTTTGTCCTAAGTTGCCGAAATTAAATGTTATTGTACGCTCTTGTTCTGCTGACAGGGGGGGGGGCGATATTTTTGATGGGCGAGGGTCCACGAACCTCGGTGGCTTTTTCTCGTAAGTTGCCATAAGAATAAGGTTTATCTCTTGAAAAGCCGAGGGGCTTTTGCTAGTGTTAACAACGTTTTCCAGCTTTAGCGCACCCTCTGATCTCCTGAAAGGAGTTGCCACTCATTATGGTCAACTTGTTTGATGCAATTTTAGGTATGTTCTCCAACGATCTGGCAATTGATCTTGGCACTGCGAACACTCTCGTTTATCTCAAAGGTAAAGGGGTGGTCGTCAGTGAACCTTCGGTCGTCGCGGTGCAGAAAGATTCGATCGGGCAGAAGAAGGTCCTGGCCGTTGGCACCGACGCAAAGAATATGCTCGGTCGTACTCCCGGCAGTATCGTTGCCATTCGCCCTATGAAAGACGGCGTCATCGCTGATTTTGATATCACCGAAGAGATGCTACGCTACTTCATTCGTAAAATCCATAACCGCAAAGCGTTGGTTCGTCCCCGCATCGTCATTTGTGTCCCCTCCGGGATCACTCAGGTCGAAAAGCGTGCGGTCAAGGAATCTGCTGAGTCGGCCGGTGCGCGCGAGGTTTACCTGATCGAAGAGCCTATGGCTGCTGCGATTGGTGCCGGCCTGCCGATTACTGAAGCTTCTGGCAATATGATCGTCGACATCGGTGGTGGAACCACCGAGGTGGCTGTTATCTCCCTTGCCGGTATTGTTTATGCGAAAAGTGTTCGGGTGGGTGGCGACAAGATGGACGAAGCCCTGACCCAGCATCTTAAACGCAAGTACAACCTGCTGATCGGCGAGCGCACCTCGGAACAAATCAAGATCACGATCGGAAGTGCCTATCCTGATGGTCCTTCCTCTCCTGCAGAGGGTAAGGTCGACACCATGGAGGTCAAAGGCCGTGATCTGGTAAGTGGTATTCCCAAGACCCTGGAAATCGATGCCCAGGAAATTCGTGAGGCGCTCTCCGAGCCGATCAATGCAATCGTCGAAGCCGTAAGAATTTCATTGGAAAGAACGCCCCCGGAGCTGGCCGCTGATATCGTTGACAAAGGTATCGTCCTTGCCGGTGGCGGCGCCCTGCTGCGTAACCTTGACCAGCTGTTGCGTGAAGAGACCGGGTTGCCTGTCGTGATCGCCGAAGACCCCCTCTCCTGTGTTGTGCTGGGGTCGGGGAAGGTTCTGGATGAACTGGATCTGCTCAAGCAGGTAACCGTGTCCTCTTAATCGTCCTCGGCTAAGGCGGGCACTTCTCTGTCGGGAAACCGCTATGATTTTGCAGTATTTAAAAGAGGGCATTTCGCCCTCTTTTTTCGTGGAATTGAAGCATGTGGGAATGGTGGCAAAAAAATAGACCTTTGTTTTTCGGAGGCTTGCTGCTTCTGGTCGCCTTGCTCTGGTATTCGGTCAGTCTGCGCCAGCAGGAGGAGACGAATTTTCTCGAGAGCGTGGTGCTGCGTTTGACCGGGCCGGTACAGGTCGGCTTCGACAATGTGATTCTTGGGGCCGCCGATACCTGGGGACATTATCTTTACCTGATCGACACAGCAGATGAGAATCGCACGTTGACCGAAGAGAATCGTGCCCTGCGCGCGGTTTTGACACAGAGTGACGAAGTTCGTTTGGAGAACAAACGCCTGAGACTGTTACTCGATTTCAAAGAGACTCAGGACATTGATACACTGCCTGCCCGTGTGATTGCCGAGGATGCGTCCAGCTGGTTTCGGACTGTCATGATCGACAAAGGCCAGGAACATGGCGTTACCGAAGGGATGCCGGTGGTTGTCGCCGAAGGCGTCGTCGGTCGCGTTGTACGCAGTAGCCCACGTTTCTCACGAGTTCTTCTGGTTACCGATGCTTCCTCAGCCGTTGCCAGCCTGTTGCAGCATAATCGTGCACGCGGGGTCTGTCGCGGACAGGGTGAACAGCTGGTCTTTGATTTTGTGCTGCGTCAAGAAGAAGTCAAGGTCGGTGACCGGGTCGTCACCAGCGGCATGGGCGGAGTCTTCCCCAAAGGCCTGGTCGTTGGTAATGTCGGCAGCGTCGAAAGACAGGAGTTCGGACTTTTTCAAGCGATAGAGGTCATCCCTTCCGTCGACTTCTCTCACCTTGAAGAGGTCCTGGTCCTGCTGCGGGGGCCGCAATGAACCGTACCCTGATTTATTTTGCCCTGGCGGGGGTCGCTATCATCCTGCAGACGGTGCTCATGCCTCTGGTTCTCTCCGGATATTACAAGCCTGACCTGCTGCTGATCCTGGTGGTTTACCTTGGCCTGCATGAGGGCCCATGGAGAGGCGGGTCTTTGGTTTATCTCATGGGCTGGTTCTACGACGGCGTCGCTGGCGTTTTTCCCGGCCTGCATGGTTTTGTCCTGCTCGGTATTTTTCTTGCGGTGCGTGCTATTGTCACCCGGGTTAATACGGAAAGTTCGCCACTCCTGTTACTTCTGGTGCTCGCTGGAACAATTCTTGATTCGATCCTCACAGCCTTTGCCCTCGATTTTTTCAGTCACGCCGCCCGGATCTGGCCGCAAATGGCCTGGCATCTGCCGGTGCAGCTACTGCTGAATTTTATTGCTGCTCTGATCCTGCTGCGAATCACCGTCTGGTTGCAGCGGTCCTTCATGCCGCGTAAAAAACTGCCCGGCCTTCGCAAGCTTGATAGCCGTTATGAGTCTTAACCCGTCTCCCGAAGAAACTCCCGGACTGCGCCGCCGGTTCGTTGTCTCCTCCATAATCATTGCCGGAGTTTTCTTCATCCTTGCGCTTCGTCTCTGGTTTTTGCAGGTCCTCGGCGTTGATCATTACCGTGATCTTTCTGAACGTAATCGCATCCGCTACGTAGCAATCGAGGCACCACGAGGTGCTGTGTTTGACCGTCACGGTGCCTTACTGATTGATAATAGACCGGCGTTTACCGTGTCCGCTCTGCGCCAGGAGGTTGGTGACCGCGAGAACCTCTTCGAAACGCTCTCCGGGCTGCTCGAGGTTGATGAGGAAAAGCTTGCAGAGCGTTGGAAAGAGGGGCAACGCTTACCTCGCTATCGACCATTGCCGTTGCTTGAGGATGTCGGTCGTGAGGCGATGGAAAAAGTTCAGGAAAACTCGGTTGACCTGCCCGGAATCCTGGTTGAGGTCAAGCCGTTTCGTGCCTACCCGCACGGTGAACTGGCCGCTCACCTGACTGGTTATCTTGGCGAGGTAACTGAAGAAGAGCTGGGTAAGTCAAGCTTCAAGGGGTATCGCTCCGGTGAAATGGTGGGTAAGACGGCTCTTGAGAGGTTGTTTGAAGATCGTTTGCGCGGCACTGCCGGCCAGAAACGCATCGAAGTCAATGTCAGGGGGCGTGAACTTCGCCAGGTTACCACACGCAGCCCGCTGCCCGGGCAGAGCCTTTACCTGACGATCGATACGAACCTGCAAAAAGCCGCCGAGGAAGCGCTTGGTGATCAGGCCGGTGCGGCAGTTGCTCTTGATGTTAATAACGGCGAGGTCCTGGCTTTCGTGAGTCGACCGACTTTTGATCCTGCCTGGTTCGCCCGCGGAATCAACAATGACGAGTGGCGTGAACTGATGGACAACCCCAGGCGGCCGATGACCAACAAGGCATTACGAGGCCAATACCCTCCGGGTTCTACCTTCAAAATGATTGTCGCCCTGGCCGCTCTTGAGGCTGGAACCGCGACCCCTGCCACCACTTTTACCTGCAACGGTAGTTTTCAGCTCAACAAGAACTTCGAATATCGCTGCTGGAAGAAAAGAGGCCACGGTAAGGTTGATCTGCATAAAGCCATCAAGGAAAGCTGCGATGTCTGGTTTTACCGCGTTGGCCTGGAAACCGGGATCGACAGAATCTCCGACGCTGCGTTCCGGGTGGGATTGGGTCAGAAGACGGGATTTCCCTTTGGCGCTGAACGCCCCGGGCTGATCCCGACCAGGTCGTGGAAGAAGCAACGTTTTGGCACCAGCTGGTATGACGGTGAAACAGTCATTTCTGCGATTGGTCAGGGCTTTGTTTTGACGACTCCTCTGCAGCTGGCCACCATGACCGCAGCCCTCGCCAACGGTGGTACTGTCTGGAAACCACAGATCGTGCAGAAAATCGTGGATCTTGAAGGTGCCACCGAATGGATGATTAACCCTGAGAAATTGAATGAAACGGTCTGGCCGAAAGCTGCGATCGCAGCGGTTCAGAATGCCATGGAGTCTGTCGTCAACGATGTTGGCGGCACGGCCTGGCGCAGTCGCCTGGAAAAGGTCCGGTTCTCCGGTAAGACCGGCACGGCCCAGGTTGTTCGCCGTCAGGATGATGATGAAGAAGAGCTGGAAGATGACGAGATCCCTTACAAGTTCCGGGATCATGCGCTCTTCGTTTCCTATGCGCCGGCAAAGAATCCGCAGATTGCCATTGCAGTGGTTGTCGAGCATGGCAGCCACGGCTCAAGTGCAGCCGCGCCTGTTGCCAAAGCCATGTATGATGCCTACTTTAAGGATGTGAGTGATAAGGAAGGACCCGAAAAGGTTGTCTTCGGGAATTGAGCCATGTTTGACAGACGTCTGATCACAAATTTTAACTGGACCTATGTTTTGCTGATTCTGCTGATTGCAGCCATCGGCATCGCCAATATGTACAGTGCCACATCATCCTGGACCACCGCGGCCCAGCCGGTTTATGTCAAGCAGCTCTACTGGTTGGGGCTGGGGGTGGTGATTATTGTCGTCGTTTGCCTCGTTGATTACCGCCACCTTGAGTATTTAAGCTTTTCACTCTACGGAGGCAACCTGCTGCTGTTGATACTGGTTCTGGCTGTCGGCAAAACCAGCATGGGCGCGACACGATGGATCAGCCTGGCCGGTTTCAACGTGCAGCCGAGCGAGATCATGAAGATCGTCATCATCATCGCTCTGGCGCGGTTTTTCAGCGAGAAGGCGCATCTGCGCGGTTTCTCGCTGAAGCAACTGATCGCTCCGGGACTGCTGCTTGCGGTCCCTGCCCTGCTCATCATGAAGCAACCTGATCTCGGCACTGCCCTGCTTGTGTTGTGTATCGGCGGCACCATGGCTCTCTTTGCCGGGATTCAGCGCAATGCCGTAATCTTCCTGGGGATCACAGGCTTCGCTGCCGCAGGGGGCGGATGGTTCCTTTTGCACAATTACCAGAAACAGCGCATTATGACCTTTCTCAACCCGGAGCGCGATCCTCTCGGTGCCGGTTATCACATCATTCAGTCCAAGATTGCTGTGGGCAGCGGCGGTTTCGACGGCCTTGGCTTCATGAAGGGGACCCAGTCGCAACTCTCTTTCCTCCCTGAGCGGCATACCGATTTTGCTTTCTCTGTCTTTGCCGAAGAGTGGGGACTTATCGGCTGTCTCCTGCTGTTATCGTTCTATTGCCTGATCGTGATCTGGGGCCTGCATATCGCCTTACGTTCCAACGATCGTTTCGGTATGTATCTTGCCATTGGTGTTTCTGCCATGCTCTTCTGGCACATTGTCGTTAACCTCGGCATGGTGATCGGTCTGCTGCCGGTCGTCGGTGTGCCCTTGCCGCTTTTTTCTTATGGTGGAACCAGTATGGTGACGACCATGACCGGAGTCGGTCTGCTGATGAATGTAAATATGCGGCGGTTTATGTTCTGATAAAAGTTATAAGCTATAAGCTGTAGGCTGTAAGGTTTGTCTTAAAGCTTATGGCTAACAGCTTACAGCTATTTGTTCTGTTATAATGTCCCAATGACTCTCCATTCCGCAAAATTCTGGGAAGCGCTCGACGAGGGCAGGGTCCGTTGCAACCTCTGTCGATTTCACTGCGTGATCGCCGATGGTCGACGTGGGCGTTGCGGTGTGCGGGAAAACCGCGAAGGCGAGCTCTTTTCCCTGGTTTACGGTCAGGCTGTCGCTGAAAACATTGACCCGATCGAGAAGAAACCCCTCTATCATTTTCATCCGGGCTCAAAGAGCCTGTCGCTCGCCACTGTCGGTTGTAATTTCCGGTGCCTGCATTGTCAGAACCACCAGATATCCCAGTGGCCACATGAACGCTCCGGTATCCCTGGTACACAAATTTCTCCTCAGGAAATTGTGCGCCGCGCTGTTCAAAGTGGTGCCGAAAGCATCTCCTACACTTACACCGAGCCAACCATCTTCTACGAATACGCCTATGATACTGCGGTCCTTGCCAAAGCTGCCGGGATCAAGAATGTTTTTGTCACTAACGGCTATACGACAACCGCTGCACTTGAGGCCATCGCCCCGTATCTCGATGCTGCCAACGTTGATTTGAAAGGTTTTTCGAACAAGGCTTACAAGGAAGTTACAGGCGCATCACTTAATGGCGTCCTCGAGTGCCTGCGCGATTACCGGCGGCTCGGCATCTGGCTGGAAGTTACCACCTTGGTGATCCCGGGGCATAACGACAGCGAAGAAGAGCTGAAACAGATTGCCAGTTTCATTGCCGATGAACTCGGTCGCGATGTTCCTTGGCATATTTCGGC
>SBFN01000229.1 GCA_006226895.1 Deltaproteobacteria bacterium
TTCATGGCCAAACCCTGGAAGACAATTGAGAGCATTGATACGGACGAAGGTGTCCTTGAATTGCGTCAGCGCGATGAACGTGATTTTCTGATCACGGTTGGTGGCCTGGTGCTGATGAACAGTATGGCGAACCGCTCCGAAGTCGTTCTCGGCCAACTCGGCTGCCAACATCTGAAGACTCATGCTGCCCCCCGGGTGCTGGTTGGCGGGCTCGGCATGGGGTGTACGCTCCGGGCGGTTCTCGATTCACTGCCTGCAACGGCAGAAGTCGTCGTCGCCGAACTCAACCCGATCGTACTCGATTGGTGCCGGGGACCCTTGGCCGGATTGACCAACGGCGCTGCCAGTGATCCGCGGGTTCGCGTCGAGATCGGGGACGTGGCGGATTTGGTGCGCAAGACCGCCCGGCAAGACGGTTTGAAAAGTTTTGATGCCATCGTCTTTGACCTTTACAAGGGACCGCATTATCATACGCATAAGATCAAGGATCCCCTTTACGGCAGTCGTGCGATTGACAATGTGAAAGCGGCCTTGAATCCCGGCGGTATGTTTTCTATCTGGGGTGAAAATTATGACGAGGGCTTCGACAAGCGCCTTTGCGCCGCCGGTTTTACCGTCAGCCACGAGCGCCCCGGACGGGGCGGCTTTCGTCACGTGGTGTTTCTGGCCAAGCTGCCACTCTCCAGAACCAAACGGTCGCTGACTCACAGGAAGAATTAACCCGGCTCTGTTGAGATACCTCCGGCAAAAGACTTTTACAGGAATAGCAATGTCATCCCGATCAACCCCTGCTCTCGATTCCACGCAACTTGCCCCGCTCGTAGAAGCTGGCGTTGGCCGTACTCTCTTTGATGCTCCGCTCGCGGATCATAGCAGTTGGCACATTGGTGGTCCCGCCGATCTGTTGGTTGAGCCTGAAACGATTGCCCAGGTTGCGCGCGTGGTCTCTTTTGCCCGGCTCCACGACGTCCCCCTGATGGTGATTGGTCAAGGAACAAATTTGCTCTTTGATGACTCCGGGCTGCGGGGCATTGTCCTTAAGCTCGGTGAAAGCTTGTCCCGTGTTGAGATTTTTGACAACAGGATTGTCGCCGAAGCCGGCGCCTGGATTCCAGGTTTGGCCCGCAAGGCAATGCTTGCCGGCCTGGCGGGCTTGGAACACACGATTGGTATTCCCGGAACACTCGGGGGATTGGTCCTGATGAATGGCGGCAGTCAACGTAAAGGCATCGGTGAGAACGTGCGCCGGGTCTGGGTTGTCGACCAGGACGGCAAGCAGCTGGAGCTCAATCGGGACGAGTGTGCTTTTGCTTATCGTCGAAGTGCTCTGCAGGGGAGCGGCGCCGTGGTGGTTAAGGCGGAGCTGGAATGTGAGCGACAGGAGCCGCGGCATATTCGTCGCATGATGCTGGAAGATTTGCGTGAGCGGCGGCTCAAATTCCCCCGCAAGCAACCCAACTGTGGCTCTGTATTTCTCAGCACCAGTGAGATGCATGCCAGCGTCGGTCCTCCAGGCAAGGTCATTGAAGATGCCGGGCTGAAAGGGACACGCATCGGCAAGGCCGAAGTCTCTCATCAACACGCCAATTTCATCGTCAACCTCGGCGGTGCCAGCTCAGAAGACATCTTGAGGCTGATTGCACATATCCGCAAGGCTGTGCATGATCGGATCGGCTTTGACCTGTGTTGTGAAGTCCGCTACGTGAGCCCGACCGGAGACATTGACCCTGCCCACCAAGCCGTGCTCTGAAAGCATGGCCCCTTGTCCGATATGCCGGAGATCTTTTGGTTTTTCTCCAGGAGTGATTCATGAACGCTTGCGATGAGGTCATCCTTGAAACGGGAAATGTTCGGGTCCGCATCCTGGTTCTCGAGGGCCGGGAGGCAACGGCCTGGCACTTTCACTCTGAGGTCACGGATCGGATGCTCTGCCTGCAAGGCTCGATTGCCGTGGAGTACCAGGACCCTTGCGAGTCTATTGAACTTGTTTGCGGAGAGCGTTGCGAGGTTGCGGTGTCGCGGGTACACAGAGTTGTAAATATGTCACCTGAAACGGCAAAATACCTGCTGGTTCAAGGCGTTGGTCGTTATGATTTTCACGCTGTTGAGCTTTAGGGAGAGGCTTTTTTCTCATCTTCTTCAGCGCAGTGGATCAAAAAGAGCATCAAGACCGTTCAGTTTAAACTCATAGACAGCCTGCAACCTCCTGCCCACTTGGCCTTGCGGAAAGCCTTTGCTGGCAAACCAGACCAGATAATCTTCCGGCAGATCGATAATCAGCCGCCCCTCGTATTTGCCGAACGGCATACGCGCCTTGACCAGTTCGAGCAACTCAGTATGATCAAAATCGGGGATCTCGTTCATAATCTTTTACAGTGCCTCGATCAGGTCTGCCAGGTCGGCGAGGCTGTGAACCCGTTTCATCTTCGTGATCCGTTTCGAGAAGGCCGGGGTGTCTATGAAAGACAAAACATTTTTCACCTTGTCGAGGATCTGTCGTTCGCCGCAGAAAAGTTCACTGTAAAGTCTGAGCAGTTCTTTCAGGTAGCGATGCAGCATGCGAGCGGTTTCGGCTTCCGTTGGCTCCTCGGTCTGTTGCTTGCGCAGGCGTTCAAAGAGCAGCGGATCGGCAATCGCGCCCCGGCCGAGCATCAGCCCGGCGGCACCGGTCTCTTCAAGGATGCGCAATCCCTGCTCAGCGGTGCGGATATCGCCATTGGCGATAACCGGTATGGATAGCTCACCTACGACCCGTCCCGTGATGCTGTGGTCTGCTGACCCGGCGTACTTTTGCGTGACTGTGCGTGGGTGTATGACCAGAAAGTCGACCTCGGCGGCAGTAATCAATGGCAGTAGAGCAAAAATCTCCCCGGTGTCCTTGTATCCTGCTCGTAGCTTGATCGAGAAGGTCCCGGAGATGGCTTGGCGTAAAGCCGGCAGCATTTCGGCCAAAATCTCCGGATACTGCAGCATGGCGCCGCCACTTGCGCCGCTGGCCGTACGTCCGTAAGGACATCCCATGTTCAGGTTGATATGCAGGGCGCCGGCGGCTTCTGCGTGTTCGGCCGCCTTCACCAGGGCCTGGCTGTTATTGCCGACCAACTGTGCGACCAATGGCACGCCTCCGGTCGTACTGACGGCTTCTTTCAGGTCGTTTTTGGACAGATGTTTACGGCCGACGCTGCTGACCCGCATGAACTCGGTGAAAACCACGTCGGGCCGCACCCAGTCAATAAACAGAGAGCGCGTCGCGCGGTTGGTCAGACCCTGCAATGGGGCCAGCATGAGTGGCTTTTGTTCAGAATCCCAGGGCAATGCACGCAGGTCGTGCTTTGTCTTAGGTAGAGGTTGTTCAACGGGCATCTTCAGGTCTCTTAATTCAGTGATTGCGCTTCGTTTGAGGGGGATGTCGCTATGGCACTTTGATTCCTGCCGGCCTGCTTGGCTGCGTAGAGCGCCTTGTCTGCCATGGCAACCACCTGGGAAGGTGAGATGCTTTGATTGGGGATCACACTGGCGATGCCAGCGCTTACAGTCACCTTTGACGCTACGGTTGAATCTTCGTGTTCTAGTTCCAGTTCACGAATCCGCTGATGCAGGTTCTCCGTCAGTTCCACAGCTCCTTGCAGATCGGTATGTGGCAGGATAGCGACAAACTCTTCCCCTCCGTAGCGGGCCAGCAGATCACCGGGGCGACAAAGGGCGCCCTGCAGTGCCCATGCGACCTTCTGCAGGCAGACATCGCCCTCCAGGTGGCCGTAATGGTCATTGTAGCTTTTGAAGTGATCGATGTCGATCATAATTACGGAAAAAGGTTGCTGCTCGCGCTGCTCTCTTAACCATTCACGGGAGAGAAATTCATTGAATGAGCGCCGATTGGCCAGGCCAGTCAAGCTGTCGGTTGTGGAAAGTCTTTCCAACTCCCGGTTCATCTCGGCGAGGCGATCATTGAGAATCAGCAGATCTTCTTCACGAGCCTTGCGCTGATTCATCTCTGTTTTTAAACGCAGGGCTGAACGGACTCTGACGAGGAGCTCGGTATGGCTTGGGGGCTTGGTGAGGTAGTCTGAAGCACCGGCTTTAAAGGCTGCCTCCAACCCTTCAAGATGGTCGGCGCCACTGATAACAATAATCGGGATGTCGCAGAAAAGCTCATGATCAGAAATTTCCTGACAGGCGTCGATACCGCTTTTCCCGGGCAGGTTGATGTCGAGCAGAATCAGGTCGAGGTCGGTGCTGGTCGTCTCCGGATCGTTGAAGCCAATGGTTTTGTACGCATCCTCGATAGACTCGCAGAGAATCAGCTCTGTAAAGCCGACTTCGTAGAGAAGATCGCTAATAAAGGTACGGGAAACCAGAGAATCGTCAACAATCAGAATACTCATTTTGCCACCATAAAGAGGGTCAACCTGTTTGCCTGTTTTATAGAATAACGTAAAGATCAAAAAGTGAAAGGCTGTGGCTTGGATAACTGAGACAGTTTGCCTGCCTGTGACCTCAATTATTCAGTGCATCGAGTTCTTCCCAGCGGGAATAGGTTGCACTAAGCTCTGATTCGAGCATTTCCAGCCGTGCCGTACTTTCAGCCACCAGTTCTCCGGCGGTGCGGTAAAAGTCTGGGTCAGCCATCTTTTTATGGAGTTCAGAGATTTCAGTCTCTAGTGCGTCTATCTTTACCGGTAACTCTTCAAGGGCATGCTTCTCTTTGAACGTCAGCTTGCGGGCGCGCTCTTTTTTCGGCTTCTCTTTGTTCGCCTCAATCACTGGCGGTGGTTCTTCAGTCTCTTCCTTTTGGCGCAACCAGTCATCGTAGCCGCCGACGTATTCGTTTATCTGGCCGTTGTCTTCGAAGACGATTGTGCTGGTGACCACCCGATTTAAAAACGCCCGGTCATGACTGACCAGAAACAGGGTGCCCTTGAACTCGGCGAGTAACTCCTCGAGCAGATCGAGGGTTTCCAGGTCCAGATCATTGGTGGGCTCGTCAAGCACCAGGACATTAGCTTCCCGGGTGAAAAGCCGGGCAAGTAGCAGCCGGTTGCGTTCCCCGCCGGAAAGAATGCGCACCGGGCTGCGGACGCGGTCGGGTGTGAACAGAAAGTCCTGCAGATAACCAATGACATGCCGGGCTTTGCCGCCAACCACAACCGTGTCCTGTTCGCCGGCGAGGTTCTGCTGTACGGTTAGTTCCGGATTGAGTTGTTCCCGGAGTTGATCGAAGTAAATTGTCTGCAGGTTTGTGCCGAGTTTGACTTTGCCCTGTTGCGGCTGCAATTCGCCGAGGATCAACTTGAGCAGGGTGGTTTTACCCGCCCCGTTGGGGCCGATGATGCCGATCCGGTCGCCGCGAATGATGGTCGTTGAAAAATCTTTCACCACGGGGGACTCATCATAGGCGAAGGAAAGGTCTTTTACTTTAGCGACCAGTTTTCCGCTGCGATCTGCTTCCTGTAAGTTGAAGTTGGCGGTGCCAAGACGGGCGCGCCGTTGACTGCGCTCTTCTCGCATCTTCTTCAACTCGCGGACCCGCCCTTCATTGCGGGTGCGTCGTGCCTTGATCCCTTTACGGATCCAGACTTCCTCTTCCGCCAGCTTCTTGTCGAAACGGGCGTTCTCCTGGCTCTCCGCGTGAAGGTGTTCCTCTTTGCGTAGCAGAAAGGTGTCGTAATCGCAGGCGAAGTCGTACAGGTGGCCACGATCTATCTCGACGATACGGGTTGCCAGGTTACGCAAAAAAGCCCGGTCGTGTGTGACAAAGACCAGAGTCAGGTTCTCGCGTTTGAGGAATCCTTCAAGCCAGGTGATCGATTCGATGTCCAAATGGTTGGTCGGTTCATCAAGTAACAGGATGTCGGGATTAACAGCAAGGGCCCGTCCGAGAAGAACGCGTCGCATCATCCCTCCGGAGAGTCCTTGCACCGGCAGGTCGGCGTCCAGTTTGAGACGGGAGAGAACCTGCTCAATCTGCTGCTGCAGAGCCCAGCCATCACAACTCTCCAGCTCATGTTGAACCTCGGAAAGTTCCTTGTGCAGATCAGACTCTCCCTGCTCCATACGCAGGCTGAGGTCGTGGTAGCGGTTCAGAAGCGTGCCAGCCTGGCCAAGCCCTCCGGCGATGGCTTCATGAATTGTCCCTCGCAGGTTGCGGGGCACGTCCTGCTCCAGGCGCGCGACACGTAGCCCCTGTTGTCGATCTATAACGCCATCATCAGGTGGAAGCTCGCCGGAAATTACTTTGAGCAGGGTCGATTTGCCTGTGCCGTTACGACCGAGCAAACAGATACGTTCGCCCTTGGAGATGCGCAGGGAGATATCTTCAAATAGCCGTGGCCCACCGAAAGCCAGACTGATGTTGCGGAGATTGATAAATGCCATAGATACTCTCTTTTCGAATAATCGTGAGGGATTATGGCAGAGGGTCGCTGCGATGCAAAGGAAAATGCTTTTAACCCGGCATTGTTCTAATATAACATCGACAGTCCCGTTTTCGGAGCTGCCGGCGGTCTCCATTTGCCTTAGTTGTAAATATAATCTTTCAGCGAGTGAAATTAATCGAGGATATAGCGCAGGTGATCATAAGGTCTTCGCCTCTGCTTTGCATCGGCCTTGGCCGTCGCCAGTTTAATATGTCCCGTCATCATCATGCCGAGCAGCAAAGGCATGGCCCTGTAACAGAGGTCCAGATTGCAGGGCCTGCAATAAGGTGATCGACTCCGCTTCATTCCTTCACCACAATGACGGCAGTGCAGATGATAAATATCTGTCATGGGATATCTCCTTATCCCTCCATTCCTTCCTGTATTGACCGGGATTGATTCATGATGCGTTGAATCGGGCAGGAGAACCAATCAAGTCTTACTAATATGGTAGTAATTATAGCGTAGTTCCCGATATTTTATAAGGGCTGACTCTAAAAACTGATTCTCCAGCCGATTTTGTCATACGCTCAGCGTTCTTGGTGTTAAACTTATGCAGCAGAAAAACTTATCAGAATGGAGAACCCCAATGTTCGACTTTGGTCATATGAATCAACTTGAAGTGTCCAGAATAGATGGGCAGGGTGCCTGGCTGCGTTCCGGTCGGCAAGAAGCTCTCTTGCCAAAACGGGAGCTTGACGACGAAATCAAGAAGGGCGATACGCTTCTGGTTTTTGTTTATGCGGATGCTTCCGGGGAGCCTGTCGCTACGCTTCGCCAGCCCTTTGCCGAGGTTGGTGAGTATGCCTTGCTGCGCG